>JAAZAH010000179.1 GCA_012514415.1 Sandaracinaceae bacterium | reverse complement strand
GCCAAAGAGCCAAGCCAAAGAGCCAAGCCAAAGAGCCACGTAAGGAGGGCATTTTCACTCCGAATCACGTCCGTCCGCTCCCATCCGAGCCCTCGAGGGCGCTCACGCTCGCAGCTCACCAAGCGTCTGAAAGCCGCTTGGTTTCCGCGAAAAATGCGCGAGTTTTCCACTTGGGTCGGGCATCTGCCATGAGACTTCTTGGGCTGCCCCTCTTGACAGCTCCCGCGAATCGGCTCATTCTGAACGGCGCGTATCGGTCGCCAAGCTGTTTTTGGCGGCAAGGGCTCAGAAAGAGCCCTGAAGAGGGAAGCCGGTGAGAAGCCGGCGCGGTTCCCGCCACGGTATGCGGCTTAACACTCGATCATCACGCCACTGGGTTTTACCTGGGAAGGCGATCGGGGATGCGGCCGCGAGCCCGGAGACCTGCCGACACGCAACGAGCTAGCGACGTCACGGGAAGGACGTGCTCGTGCGGGGACGATCGTCTGCGCCGGGTGCCCTGCCCATTCGTCGAGAGATTATGGGCACCCTCCAAAAAACACTCCTCTCGCTCCTGCTTATCGCGTTTGCCGCGATGGGCGCCGGACGCGCGCGCGCCGAGCATGAGGAGGCCGCCGAGGAGAGCGACGAGGCCGCGAAGGCGCCCGAGGTTAGGCTTCATGCCGAAGACGATGCGGAATCCGATGCAGAATCCCAAGCCGGATCCAGTGCAGAATCGGGCGCCGAAAGCGAGCCACCTCTCTACCGCGCCCACGGCGAGCGTCCGCGCGGCATCACGGCGCTACAGCCGGGCGATGTGAGCGTCGCGACGACGCGCATCGAGCTGGGCGATCGATTGGCCAGCGGCGAAGAGCTGCGCGAGGTCCTCGCCGAGATCCCTTCCGCGCGCATCTCAAGCTCGGGCGGCGATGGACAATACGCCACGCTCGGGCTCCGCGGCACGGAGTTCAACCATAGCGTCGTCCTCCTCGACGATATGCGCCTCTCTGGGCCTGATACGGGCGCCTTCGATCTAAGCCAGCTCCCGATGAGCGCCTTCGACGCCGTCGAGGTCTACCGCGGCGGGGCGCCATCCATTTACGGCATCACGCCGATCGGCGGCGCGCTCCGCCTCATCCCGGCGCTCGGAGGCAAAGACCGCATCCGCGCGAGCGTCGGCGGAGGATCTTTCGGGAGCGTGCGCGCGGAGCTTGGGACGCGCGTATCACACGGGAAATTCCGCTTCGCCGCAGACGCCGGCGTCGCCCGATCTAAAAATGATTATCCCTATCTCGACGATGGCAATACCGCCTTCGATCGAAGCGACGATATCGAGCGGCGCCGAGAGAACGCCGATTTTTTACGCGGCCATGGGCTCCTCGCCGCAGATTTTCGGCATAAAAATACGACGATCGACGCAAAGGCCTTGATGATTGGCCTCGGCCGCGGCGAGCCCGGCGCAGCTTCAAAGCGCACTCAACATAGCCGCACAAACCTCCACCACGCCTTCTTTCTGCTTGGCGTACGACATCATGGTGAGATCAGCGAGGGGCGCGCTTATCGTCTCCGCCTCGCCATCGCGAGCGGCCTCGAGCGGCGGCGCTTCTCCGACGTCTTCGGTGAGCTCGGCCAAGCGCCAGTCGATACGGACGATCGCGTCCGCGTCGTGCTCTTACGAGGCGCCGCGAGCGTCGATATCACACGCTTCTTCGAGCTGAACACAAGCCTAAACGCGCACCTCGATCGACTGAGCCCCGAGGACGCGCTCGCACATCAACAGGTCTTCCCAGGCGCGCGCGATACGCTGAGCGCGACAGTCGAGGCACGCTTTCATGGACGCCTCGGCAGCGTCCCCGTCGAAGCTCGGCCCTCGGTACATCTCGGCTGGAGCCGCGCGAGCGCGCCAGGCTTTGACGCGACCGACGCCCCGATGACAGAGAGCCGCGCTTTTCTCCCAAGCTTTAGGCTCGGGCTCGCCGCGGGCGTTCATCGCTCACTCAGCCTCGTCGGCAGCGTCTATGAAGGCGCGCGGACTCCGACGCTCCTCGAGCTCTTCGGAAATCGCGCGCGCTTTTTGCCGAACCCCAAGCTCATCCCCGAGCGCGCATTAGGGGGAGATGCAGGCTTCGTCGCGCGCGTCCAGCGCGATCGCCTCGTCTTCAGCTTAGAGAGCCGCGCCTTCGCGCTCCGCATGCGCGAACTCATCGACGTCTATACCGTCTCCGCGCAGGGCCTCGTCAAAGCCTATAACCGCGGCGAGGCCACGATCGTTGGAGCCGAGCTTGGTGCACGCCTCGAAGCATTCGATCATCTCCGGATCATCGTCGCGATGCATGGCCTCAAGACGAACCATGAGACCGGACGCGAGCTCCCGAATCGACCGCGCTTCATCGCGCTCTCTCGCGCCGAAGGCTTCTCGGGGCCGCTCTCGAAGCTCGTCTTCGATATCGCTGGTTTTGCCGAGGTGAACCATATCGGCGGGACCTTTTTCGATCCGAGCAACCTCATCGTCTACACGCCCCGCACGCATCTCGACGTCGGCATCCGCGCCGAGCTCTTCGCGCGCGGCCTCTCTCTCTACCTCACTGTCCGCGATCTCCTCGACGAGCGCGGCATGGACTTCGCGAGGAGCCCTCTCCCCGGGCGGCGCCTCTCATTCACCCTCAGCTATCAGACGGAACTCTAATGAAAAGAAGACTCACCTCCCTATCCCTCCTCGTATTCATCGGCGTGTTCATCTCGGCATGCGCCGACTCCGAGGAGATCGACGATGGCGCGCGCCTCGAAGGCTTCGGCTCGGACCTCCCCCGCTTCGCCGTCCATATCTCAGATTATGTCTCGACGACCATCGCCTTTCTTGATGAAGACGGCGAGCTCTTGAAGGAGGATTGGATCCATAGCGGTACTCAGCTCCCGAGCCTCGTCGAGCCGCTGAGCGGCGATATTTATCTCCCCACCGAAGAGCGCGGCGATGGAAGCCTCACGCTCATCGATAGCTTTGGCACCGATGTGATCACGCGCTTCGATCTCGAGACGGGCGCGCTCCTTGGCCAAGCGCGCGTGCGTGACGCCTTCTCGGTGAACGCCCACGATGTGATCTTCACCAGCGAGGGCCGCGCCTTTGTGCTCCGCTATGGCAAGAACCTCGACGAGTCCGCGCCGCTCTTCGATCAGGGCGGAGATCTCCTCGAGATCGATCCGGAGACAGGCGCCCCGCTTGGAACCGCCGACGATGAGATCGAAGCCTATCGCGTCGATCTCTCGATCTTCTCCGAGACGATTGAGCTTGAAGATGGAGCGGAGCTCGTCGCGCATACCCACCCTTCCTCGGGGATCGAGGTCAGCGGCTATCTCATCATCGGCCTCGCACGCTTCACGCCCGGCTTTGAGACGGCGGCGACGGGCGCGATCGCGATCGTCGATCCGCGCGATCGAAGCGCGCGTCTCCATGAGTTTCCGGGCACAATCGGCTGCGAGAACGTGAGCCGTGTCCCAGAGCATGAGGCGCGAGTTCTCGTGCGCTGCCAAGGCTTCTACGGGAGCATCGAAGAGGACAGTGGCGCGGCGATCATCGAGATCAACGAGGATGGAACCGTCAATACGATCGCGGCGCTCTTCGCTCATGAGCAGACCGGGACGGAGCGCCCCTTCGACGCCGCCGTCGCCCTCAACACAAATGAGCTCATCGCGGTTGAGGTTGGCGAGTATTTCTCCGAGACCGAGCTCGATATCGTCTATCACGTCTCTCTTAGCGACGGCTCGATTCGGGAGCTCTTCCGCTCATCGCTTGGCGGCGCGTTCGCCGGAAGGATGGCCTACGATGCGACGAGTGGCCTCGTGCTCATCCCCGACGCTGAAGAGGGCGTGCGCCGACTCCGCGTTAAGGAAGGCGGCGAGATCGAGACGCTCCCGACGATCCCGCTTGGGCTCGGCATGGGCGTCCGCGGGATCGGCCTTCTTTTCGATTGAGCAGCCCGCTCGGCTTTATTTTGTTCGAGCTCAGCGGCGGCGGATGAGGATTGCGGGCTTCTCATCCGCCTCCACGCGCGCGGGGCCAGTGGCCTCGATGAAGAGCCGGAGGCTCAGCACGTCGCGCTCGGTGAGGTAGTTCCGTATCGCTTCGGCGCGGCGTTGCGCGAGGCGAAGATCTTCGATGAGATCTCCGCTGCTCTCGACGCGGACGAGGATTGCGAAGCTCATCTCGGGCTGCCCCTCGATGAACTCGATCACCGGGTCGAGGATGGCCGAGACGTCTCCAACAAGGGCGCTCTTTCCGGCTTCGAAAGGCATGGATTCGATGACGAATTCGCCAGTGGCCGCCTCGCAGCCGGTGGCGTCGACCTCGACCCCCGTGGGCGTATCGGGGCAGAGATCGATCGGGTTCGGCACGCCATCCTGATCCCAATCGTCGTCGAGCGGGTCGAGCGGATCGCCAAGTCCTCCGAGGACTTCGTCACCATCGCTGATGCCGCCGCCGTCCGTATCGCGCTTACGGGGATCGGTCTCGCCCGGATCGACGACGCCGTTGCGGTTCTTGTCCTCGAAGCCGTCGGCGAGGCCATCCCCATCGGTGTCCGGATCGAGCGGGTTGGTGCCCGTCGCGACCTCGATGCCGTCGGGAATGCCGTCATAATCGGTATC
>JAAZAH010000178.1 GCA_012514415.1 Sandaracinaceae bacterium | reverse complement strand
TTTCACCCTTCGGTGGGAGTTTTCGCATCGCCCGAGGTCTACGTTCTCTTCCCCTCGGTTTCCGCTGGCGTTCAGCTGACCATTGGACTTGATTTCGCGTTTGCGCCCACGTCCAATATCCCTCCGCCCCAAGAGGTCTCGGATCGCGATGGAGATGGCATCCCTGACGAAGACGACGCGTGCCCGGACGAGCCCGAGACGCTGAACGCCTTTGAGGGTGAAGACGGCTGCCCGGATGAGCTCCCTGAGTCCCAAGACGAGGAAGACTCGGTGGACGAGACTGAAGGCGCGCAACTTCGAGATGAACCCGAGCCGAAACCCCTTCCGCCCGTGAGCGGGGTTGAGCGCGATGAGCTCGGCCGTCCGCGCTTTACCGAGGCGCTGAAGTTCCGGCGCAACTCGCCAAGGATCGATCCGGGCTCTTATCGCGCCGCCGATGAGCTCGCCCGTACGATTCGCGAGCATCCGGAGATTGAGCGCCTCGTCATCGAAGGGCACGCCGATGAGACCGGATCGCCCGAATACAATCAGCGACTGTCGGAACGACGCGCGGAGTCCGTACGCAGGGCGCTGATCGCGCGCGGCGTCGACTCAGCGCGCCTCAGGGTGATCGGACACGGAGATCGCCGCCCCATCCATCCAAACGCGACGAGCGATCGCGAACACGCCGAAAATCGACGCGTCGAACTCATCATCGAGGTTTATGGCGGCGAGTCGATCGACTGAGGCCCGCACTCGCGCATGAACAGTGCGTGCAATTGCTCGACCCGCGTCCACGCGCCGGCAGCAATTTTCACGCGGCTGTAGATTCGCAATTTTTCAGCCTTCAGGAGCGCTTTAATGCGCTCCAGAACGCGCTTCGCCATCGATTAAAATGGCCGGACGCCCCTTTACAAGGGCGAGAGAAACCGTTTACAAACGATTCACGATACTAAGACAATCGTGATTCCCCTTACTTGATGGGTAATGAGATGGACAGGATCAGCGGGAAGATAACGGCAGTGCGCGTGGGGGTTCTTCTCTCGCTCTCCCTTTTGTTTGTTGGATGCGCAAAAGGGTACACGGTGGACGATCTCGACGCTGATCTCGACGAAGAGCCCGAAGTTCGCATCCCAAGCCTCATCCGCACCTATGTGCCGAGCCATCGCGTCTTTGCCGGAGACCGAATCTTCGCAAGCTGCGATGTCTACGACGAGCAGGGACTTCTGATCCCGACGGGGGAGCTCGAGGTTCCTCCCGAGATTCTATACGATCCGCGATCGCTCCTCGGAACGGACGAAGAGGGTGAAGTCATCGCGGAACGCGTCGGTCATGTGCACGTCGCCTGTACGCTCCCTCAGTTCGGTCTATACGACGACGGAGTACGCGTCGAGATCCTCCCGTCTCGTCCCTATTCGGCGGTTACCCTTCTTGAGTCCGATCGGATCGTCGCAGGCGGCTCGACCGAGGCGGTCTGTCGTATCTTCGACCGCTTCGGAAACGAGATCGAGGGCGCGGCGAACGCACTCCACATCAGCCCCTCCGGAAACGGCATCGTGAGCGATGCGCTCACCGTCACGGCCACGCGCGCCGACGTCTACGAAGTCACCTGCTCCGTTGCAGGTGCGGTCGACGTCGAGAGCGATTTTCTTCGCGTCGATCCTGGCCTACCGCATTCGATGAGCGTCGGCCTCCGTCCCGATCGCCGCTTTTATCGGCTCGAAGACCAGGTCCTCGTCGACACCGACATTCGTGATCGCTTCGGCAACCGCGTCACGGGGGCGACGGTCGAATTCCAGACCTCCGGCACCGCCGGGCAGATCCACGCCAATGCGGGGCGCTTCACCTTCAAGAGCGATGGAACGTATACGCTGAAGGCGATGGTTACCTCGGCGATCGATCCCGAAGTGAGCGCCGTCGAGGGTGAAGTGCAGGTGGTCGTGAACACGTCCGGTCCCGACATCGATTGCCTCCACGTCGATACGAAGCAGCCCTCCGAGGCGTATATGCTCAACGCGGCGCCTGGGACGCAGGTGCAGATCCCGGTCGATATCGCCGATACCTTCAACGTGAGCGAGGTCAGGATCAACGGCGCGCTCGCCTCGCATCAAGGCAACGGCCGCTATGTCGCCCCGCATATCGTGAGCTGGGGGATGAACTTCATCGACGTCGTCGCGAAAGATGAGTACGGCGAAGACAATAGTAAGACGTGTTATTTCTTGGCGTCGAACCTCTGGTCCCCCGACGCGAACGCGATCCAGCGGAATACCATCGGCTTCCGCTTGAACCGGGAGGCGTTCGGGCCGCGAACGGGTCAGCTCTCGACCTTCGCCGATATCATCTATGCGGTCGCCAATAGCGACGGTCTGCGCGATATGATCGACACCTCGGTCGCAGCGCTTAACCCGCTCGTCGACGGCTGTCAGCAGCGGGTCCTTGGCGCCTGCGTCTTCCGCCTTCGGCTGAACTATGTGGGCAATAGCCTCTGGATGAACGGTCCGAACGACGCCACGCTTGAGCTCGTTCATGGAGGGTTACATGCCGATTTGAACCTCCGTAATGTCGGCGCGCGCGCGAATGTAGGCGGGACGTGCAGCGGTACGCCGAGCTTTTCGATCGGCCGCTTGCATGCGGCGCTCACTTTCGACCTCACGGTGGTTGCGGGGAGCCTTCGTGCCTCGGTGCGCTCGGTCGAGGACGTCTCGATCCACGGCCTCAACATCTCGTGCAGCTTTGGAGCACTATGCAGCATAGTTTGCGGTATCTTCAGAGGCGCGATCCAAAACCTTGTGCGAGGGGAATTCGAGAAGGTGCTGAAAGGCTTCCTCGAGGATAATCTCAACGAGGTCCTCGATTCGCTCCTCCAGAACCTCGACATCTCGACGCTCGCCGCGCAGTTCTCCATCCCGAAGATCGACAATAGCGGGAGTGTGACGCTCGGCTTTGGGACAGCGCTTGATTCTGGGAGCATCACATCCCAGCGCGCGCTTCTCGGGCTTGGGACGCGCTTCAGCCTCGTGAGCGCCGCGCCGCATAATCGGCCGACGCAAGGTGCGATCCACCGCGTCGCGCCGAATCCCACAAGTCCGCTCGATCCGCCCATCAACACGGGCGCAGGGAATACGGTCGGCGTGAGCTTCTACGAGGGTGCAGTGAACCAGATCCTCCATAACCTTTGGATGGGCGGGTTCTTCAACCTCGCGCTCGATCTCGGCGATGGGGGGGCCGCGAACCCCTCGGTGACGATCGACGCCTATCTGCCGCCGGTCGCGCATATCAGCAATGAGGGCGGCCAAGAGCGCCTGCGTCTGATGATGGGCGGCATCGACGCCGAGGTGAGGATCCCGCCGCTCATCGATGAGCCGCCGCTGCGTGTGATGTTCGGCGGTGTCGCGACGGCGGCTGCGAGCCTCGACGGAGATGCGCTTCGCGTCTCCGATCTCTCGCTCAATTATGAGAGCGATCTCTATATCTCATTCGAAGACGCCGTCAGCGAAGCGGGGCGGCTTGCCGTGCGCGATCTCCTCGGCGACATCCTCGTGACGCTATTAGAGAGCGCGGTGAATGACGGCCTCCCAGCGATCCCCATCCCGAGCTTCGAACTCCCAGACGTGCTCGCGGATTACGGTCTACCGGCTGAGGGCCACCTTCGGATCTTCTCGCCCTCGCTCGTCCTTCAGGGCAACCATTTCCGCCTTAGCGGCGGGTTCGGAGTGGAATAATGAGACTTCGGCGTCTTTTCGTTGCCCTCGCCCTTGTCCTCTCATCCGCGGCTTGTACCGAGCTCAAAACCGGCGAGATCAGCCTCGATGGTTGGACGCTCGAGATCTTCGCCGATCCCGTGCGTAGGACCTACCTGCCCGGCGAACGCCTCACGGTTTTCGCCGAAGTGCGCACAGGCGATGGCGCGCTCATCGCCGACCCCTATCTCGAGTGGGAAGGTGTGGGCGCGACGGATGAAGGGGAGGGCTTCTTTCGCCTCACCGATAACGAATCGGTGGCACTCATCCGATGCTGCATGATCATGGGGGAAGAGCGCGTTTGCGGAGAGAAGGAGCTCCCGGTCGACCGCTATCCGCCCGTCGTGGTGCTCGAACAGCCACAGCCCGGCGATCAGCTCATCATCAGTGATGAGGGGACGCTGCGGGTGAGCGGGACGATCACCGATACGAACCTCGAAGCGCGTCTCGCTGTCTATGTCAATGGGCGCTCCCTCTCGATCGACTCGAGCGGACGCTTCGAGGAAGAGATCGAGACCGAATTCGGAATCCACCACCTCATTGTCGAGGGGACAGACGGCTTTCATGAGCCCGTGACGCAGCGACTCGATGTGCTCGTCGCCGATTCCTATCTCCCGCCGATTGAGAGCACGACGAATTTCGTGCTTGAAGACACCGTCGTCCTCCGCCTCGGCCAGGAATTTTTCGATCGTTTACTCGGCGGCACGCATCTCGATCCGCATGAGCGGCCGCTGCTCGCCAAAGATCTCGCCTCGATCCTTGAACTCCTTATCGTCAACCTCGATCTCGCCTCGCTCCTTGGAGATCTCGCGAACTTCGACTTTGGAGACGTGCTCACTTTTGGCGTCACCTCGATCTCGGTCGACGATGCCGTGGTGGATTTCGAGATCATCGAGGGCGAGGGACTGAGCCTCAAGCTGAATATCAACGATGTCTTCATCGGGACGACCGGTTCGTTGACGCTCGCGATTGGCAACGCCGAGCCGCGCGTCTTCAACCTCGGTGGCGGTATCTCGACCGATCTCCGCGCTGAGATTTCGCTCGATGTCACTGTCGACCCCGCGGGTAAAATCAGCTCGAGCTTCACGATCGATCATGTCGGCATCGCCTCCTTTCATCCGATGTTCGAGGACGATCTCGGCGAGTT
>JAAZAH010000177.1 GCA_012514415.1 Sandaracinaceae bacterium | reverse complement strand
GCCAAGAAGGCTGGTGGATATTCCTTAACTTCGAAGGCACCTTCGGAACCTTCCAGTGAGCGCGGGGCAGCTTCGAGTCAACAGGGGCGCGGGAAGGCGATCTTCGATGCGCTCCTCGGCGCGCGGTCTGAGTGGAACGCGCCGGGCCGCGCCGCGCGATCGCGCATCGACCCCCGCCGCGCGTCTCAAGGGGTGCCCTCCTCCCGAATCTGCGATAGCTTCGATGCGATGGTCGAGCTCGAATTCGATCAGGGGAGCTTGATCCTCCGCGGTCTCCCAAAGGATCACGATCTCTTCCCCGACTCACTCCGATTCGATTCGCGTATAGGCGCGCATCGCGCCGAGGCAATTCTCTATGCGCGCCTGATTCTCGAGCTCCGCCGTAGGTCCGTCCCCTATGAGGATCGCGCGCGACACTACACGGAATTAAGCGCGGGGCTCAAAGTCCACCGAACTCCGCGCCCCTATCAGAGCGAGGCGCTCTCTGCGCTGATCCGCGCGCGTGGCCGAGGACTTGTTGTCCTCCCCACAGGGGCGGGAAAGAGCCAACTCGCGCTCATGGCGATCGACCACTATCGACGGTCCTCGCTCATCGTAGCGCCGACGCTCGATCTCGTCCGGCAGTGGTACGATCTCCTCCGGACGCATTTCGATCAACCGATCGGCGTGATCGGCGGCGGGGAATATCAGCTCGAGCCAATCACCGTGACGACCTACGATTCGGCGCATCTGCATATGGAGAATCTGGGCGCTCGCTTTGGCATGCTAGTTTTCGATGAGGCGCACCATCTCCCGGGCGCAAGTTACTCGATGGCCGCGCGTATGGCGATCGCCCCATTTCGGCTGGGCCTTACCGCGACGCCCGAGCGACAGGACGGGCGCGATGCGGAGCTTCACGCGCTCATCGGCCCGCTGATCTATCGCCGCGAGATCGTCGAGCTGTCCGGGAGCTATCTCGCGGATTACGAAACCGAACGCATCGAAGTCGACCTTTCGCCCGAGGAGCGGGCCGAATATCAAGCCGAGCGCGCCATCTATCTCGATTTCGTTCGGAGCCGGGGCATCTCCCTGGGTAGCCCGCGCGGCTTCAATGATTTCATTCTTCAAACCTCGACGAGCGAAGCGGGGCGCCGCGCGATGAAAGCCTATCGCCGTCAGCGCGAGCTCGCTTTTTGCGCACCCGAAAAGCTGGAATATGTCGAATACCTCCTCAGGGAACATCGCGCCGATCGCACGCTGATCTTCACCCAAGACAATGCGACGGCCTATCTCATCGCGCGTCGATTTCTTATCCCTGCCATCACGCATCAAACCAAAGTGACCGAGCGGAGCGCCATCCTCGAATCGCTTGCCGAGGGGAGCATCCGCGCCATTGTCACCTCGCGCGTTCTCAACGAGGGCGTCGACGTCCCGGACGCGAACGTTGCCATCATCGTCTCGGGTTCGGGTTCCGTCCGGGAGCACGTGCAGCGTCTCGGCCGCGTCCTCCGCAAACGGGATGGGAAGCGCGCCACACTCTACGAGCTCATCACGCGCGAGACGTCCGAGCGCTATACGAGCGAGCGAAGGAGAGAGCACAGTGCTTACCGCGGATCTCGTTCGCGCGCGTAAAAAGGGCGGAGAGCTGATCCTCAGCAAGCTCACACCCAAACTGCGCGAGCGCGCGCTCGAGCTCGCGGAGGAATACATTGGACTCTTCCTTCACGCCGAGGGCGAGAGGGAACGCGAGCTTCGGGAGGCGATCGATGGAGTCCCCGTCGGCGCGCGCGAACGCAAACTCGCGCTTGGCCTCATTAAACTGCTCTTTGATCGCGCGGAGTTCGGGGGGCCTACCGATCTCGATCCGCCCACCCTCCGCCGAGAGATTTTCGAGGCTTCGGCTGCGGCTCGCTTAAGCGACGAAGGTTTCGATCGCGAAGCGATCCTCGATGCTTTTGCGGCCAAGTACGAGACGACGCCCGAACGCATTGAAGACGCCCTCTTCGGCGACCTCAAAGAGGAACAGCGGCTCCTTCGCTTCGATCGCATCGGACCCGAGTCGCTCCTCCGTGAGTACGAGCTCGCAAGCGCTCAGGCCGTACTCCTTCGCGCCGAATCCATCGAGGTTCGCGCCGAAGCGAAGTCTCAAACGGCTTTTCGGCAGCTCTTCCGAAAGCTGAAGTTTCACCGGCTGCTTCATCGCATCGAGCGGGCTCCCTATGGCTATCGCATCTTCATCGACGGCCCACTCAGCCTCTTTCAGTCGAGTACCCGTTACGGTCTCCGCCTCGCACTCATCCTGCCCGCCCTTCGGCAGATGGATCGCTTCGAGTTGATTGCGCGCGTGCGCTGGGGAAGTGAGCGCGAGCGACTCGTCTTTACGCTCGAGGAGGAACGTGAGGTCTCGCCTCGCGAAGACGGTGCGCCCGTGCTTCCCGAGGAGGTCACCGAACTGTACGAAGCCATGAAGAAGAGAGAGGGCCGCTTCGGCGTCGAACTCTCGGATGAAATCTTTGATATCCCGGGCGTGGGTGTTCTTTTACCTGATCTTCGATTCAATGATCGAGATACCGGAGAGGTCGTCTATTTCGAGGCGATGGGCTATTGGAGTCGCGAAGCAGTATTCAAACGAATTGACTTTGTAGAATCTGGCTTTGATCAAAAGATCCTTTTTGCAGTTCCAGAGCGACTTCGAGTCAGCGAAGACGTTCTTCCGGATTCACGTCCTGCGGCCCTCCTCGTGTATAAATCCAAGCTCATGCCGCGGCGTGTGGAGGCGGCGCTTGAAGCTTTGCTTGCGTTCTCAGAAAGTTGAGCAAATTCAGCCTGTTGCAATGACGCTTCGCGCTTGCCATGTGCGCGCTTGGGGGTTAAACTAATCGCTCATTGAACGCGCCCAATCGTGAGCGGGCCGGAGTATTATGTCTGAAGAGCCTATCCTGAGTGACGCCACCACCGAGCGCGAGTACGATTCGAGTGCGATTCAAATCCTCGAGGGTCTCGACGCTGTCCGTAAACGACCTGGTATGTACATCGGCGATCCACACGATGGATCTGGATTGCATCACCTTGTGTGGGAGGTGGTCGATAATGCGATTGATGAGCATCTCGCCGGCAAAAATGATCGCATCCATGTGACGATCCACGCCGACAACTCGATCACAGTCGTCGATCGAGGAAGAGGCATCCCCGTGGGCATGCACAAAAGCGGGGTGAGCGCCGCCGAAGTCGTCATGACGCAGCTCCACGCGGGGGGTAAGTTCGACAACAACGCCTACAAGGTCTCCGCGGGCCTTCACGGAGTCGGCGTCGCCGCCGTGAACGCCGTAAGCGAATGGCTGAAGATGGAGATCAAGCGTGACGGCCAGGTCTTCTATCAAGAATATAAGAAGGGAATCCCCCAGGGTCCGGTGACGCCGATTGGCGTGACGAACGAGACCGGGACCAGCATCTCATTCAAGCCCGATCCCGAGATCTTCACGATGACCGAGTTCAGCTTTGATGTGCTGAACACGCGGCTCCGGGAGATGGCCTTCTTGAACGCGGGCTTTATCGTCACGCTCGAGGACGAGCGCGAGGAGGGGCGGCGGGTCGAATATTGCTTCGAGGGAGGCATTCGCGAGTTCATCGAGGTCCTCAACAAGAATAAATCGCCGCTCCACGACGATGTCATCTACATCAAGGATCAGCGAGACCATATCGAGACCTTGCGCGAAGGGAGCGAGGGGACCGTGGTCCATCGTGGGACCATCGAGGTGGAGGTTGCGCTCCAGTGGAATGATTCGTACGTCGAGCAGATCTTTCCCTACACGAACAACGTGCGGAACCGCGATGGAGGGACGCATCTTACCGGGCTCCGTACCGCGCTCACGCGAATCATCAATCAGATCGGCGCGGACCATAAAGCCTACAAAGAGCTGAAGAACGCGGTGGCGGGTGAAGACATCCGTGAGGGGCTCACGGCGATCATCTGCATCAAGCACCCCGATCCCTCGTTCAGCTCGCAGACCAAGGACCGCCTCGTCTCAAGTGAGGTGAGGGGCATCGTGGAGAACGTCCTTGGCGAAAAGCTCGGCGCTTATTTCGAGGAGAACCCTCAGACCTTCAAGAAGATCCTCGATAAGGTGATTGTCGCGGCGAAGGCTCGGGATGCGGCTCGCCGCGCTCGCGAGATGGTGCAGCGGAAGGGTGCGCTCGATACAAGCACGCTCCCCGGTAAGCTTGCCGACTGCGAAAGCAAAGATCCGGCTGAGAGCGAGCTCTATATCGTCGAGGGTGATTCAGCGGGCGGCTCCGCCAAACAAGGGCGAGATCGCCGTACCCAAGCGATTCTCCCGCTCCGTGGAAAGATCCTGAACGTTG
>JAAZAH010000176.1 GCA_012514415.1 Sandaracinaceae bacterium | reverse complement strand
TAAAGGCTGGCATTATGGAGGTGCCGGATGAGATCATCCTGAATAAATGCGATGCGCACGAAGCCGCGCTCAAGAGCTACCGCGCGCTGAAAAGCGTGCTGACGATGGCGCGCCCATTCGACGCCGATACGATCGCGATCCATCGTGTAAGTGCTCTTACGGGGATGAACATGGACGAGCTTGCCACGCGCATCTTTGAAAACGCCGAGCGGTTCAGGCAGCCCGATCTCTTTGCGCGTGAGGTCCACCATCTTGGAAGATGGGTCGAAGATGAATGGGGGAGGGTGGGACTTCGTGAGCTAAGCGCGATGGGCGGGGCGGGCGAGGTCCTCCGTGTCGCAGGAGATTTCGACCGAGCTCAACGACGTTTTGATGAGGCGATTCGCGAATCTCTTAGACGTTGAGCGAGGCGCGATCCGTCCTCTCCGACGGCTTCGAGATAGAGCAAGACTCCGAGGAGGGAGGCTTCCTCGTCCTCAGCGGAACGCCGGCGGCGTGCGTCGCGAAGCAGCGCGAGATAATCGTCGAGCGCGAGCTCCGGATCCGTGAAAAGCTTCGTGAATGCGTAAACCCATCGGCCGGGTGGCGTCTCGAGCGATCGCCCCTCGAGGAGGCGCTGGGCCGAGAGGGGATCGCCGCGGCGGGTTTCGAGAAGTGCACGAAGACTTGCGGCGATCTCGAGATCGAGGCCATCGGTGATCGCCGCATCGATGATGGCCTCCGCGCGTCTCAGTTGGTTGCTGGAGAACGCCTCGATGAGCGAGGCTTTGCGGCCGTTGGGCGCTCTCACGCGCCGGCTGAGCTGATGCGCCTTTTCACGTGTAGCGTCGCTCGGATCCCATTCGATCGCCTTGGCGAGAAGACGGTTCAAGGCGGGATTCGATTCGAGGGCGAGGGCGTGTTCCGAAGCGGAAAGAAGGAGCGCCGCCGCCTCCTTCGATCGCCCTCCGGCACGGAGATGCGTGGCTTGTGTGATCGAGGCGAGCTCGCCCTCGCTCACCTGTTCTAGTGCAGCGGCGATGAGGCGATGCAGTTCGGCGCGCCTCGAAGGGGCCATCGCGCGAAGCGTTGCCGCGCGAATGATCTCGCTGAGCGGACGAAGTTCCTCGGGATGAACGAAATGCTCTCGGCGCAGTTGTGCGAGCGCGATGCGAAAGCCCTCATCGCTCGCCTCATCGAGCCGAGCGGCGGCCTCGATGGCTTTGTATGAGGTCCCGGGCGCGATCATCGAGATGAGCTCGAGAAGCCGGAGAGGGAGCGACTCAAGGCTTTCGACGCGCTCCATGGCGAGGCGTGATGCAGGTTCGTTTCCCACGTTCAGTGGACGCGGGCGATGACGAAACGCCCCGCCTTCTTCGAGGATGAGCTCTCCGCGAAAGATCGCAGCACGAGCGGTCTCTAAGAGCGCTTCGAGCTGCGCATCTCTTGGAGATGCGACGCATCGCGCGCCGGGGTCGTCCTCGGAGACGCCCAGAATGGCGGCCGAAAAAGCGATCGCTTCGCCCTCTTTGAGCTCAGGCATCTCGAGCGTGAGATCGGGTTCGCGGCCGTGGAGCATCGAGGGGGCTTCGCGATCGCTAGGGATGCGGGCGATCACTAAGATGCGCGCATCGTCGATGGCCTCGATGAGGAGGCGCTCGCTTTCGAGATCGGCGCCACCGAGGGGATCGATAAAAACGACTCCGGTCCGCTCCTGAGGCCCGGGGGTGAGGAGCCGCCGAAGCTCTCGGCTGCGATCGACGAGCGTCGTGGCGCTGGGTGGCGTGTGATGAAGGAGCCGGTGAAGTGCCTCGCGTCGAGCCTCATCGAAGACGCCTCGTTTGGCGGCGAGTCGAAGCCCGCCGAGCGGCTCGAGGCCGAGGGGCGCGGAGTTCACTTCAAGGGCGAAGGCGGGGCGAAGATGAGTGATAAGAGCGTGGATCAGGCGATCGAGTCCGCTCTGGACGCTCGCGCGAATGAAGATGAGGCCGCCGACACCGCGTTCGGCATAGCGATCGAGCGTCTGAAAAAGGGGGCGGAATGAAGGGGGAAGCCGGGGCGAGCGGAGCTTCGCGATGGCCGCCCGCCGCTCCTTTTCGAGCGGCAAAAGGGGATCGAGGAGCGATGCGGTCGGATGCTCTAGCGGTGGGTTGGGGGGAGGCTCCAGTAAGAGCGCTTCACCGAGTGCGGAGGAGAGATTTTCGTCAAGAAGAAGATGTCCGGAAGGGCTGTGCGCTGCGAGGTATTGCGCCCGATCGATTGCATCATCGGGTGAGCCGAAAGCCGCGCCGATCGCCCAAGGCTGTCGTTTTGAAGGCACGAGTGAGAGTCCGCTCGGAGCGTCGCGGCCTTCGGCTTCACGGAGGGCACGCACGGCTTCCTCCACGGCCATGCGAAGCTCGGGGAGCTCGAAGGTAAAGACCGCGCTCCTTCCGAGCTGGGCAATGAGCGTACCGCGGCAGTTGAGTAGGCGCTCGACGACGGACGGGGAGGGTTCGGCTAGAGCATCTCCCTCACCGCCGTAGAGGCGGCGGCACCAGAGAATGACAGATTCTTCTTCGCGCCCGTCCATGATCGCTCGGGTCCATCGTTTCACGCGCCAATTGCCATGTAAAGCCTCGTGTTGCTTTCGGATGGTGCTCGGCCGCGGGCGATCGAAGGTGGTGGAGACAGCGGCGGAGAAGATGGTGGCAACCGTGAGGGACGTCTTCCGCTTGACGGGGATCGGATGCGGTCCGGTTCGGAGCCGAAGGGCGCTGCCTCTCGGAGGCTTTAGGAGAGCTGCGCCGTCGGATGCGTTGCGCTGCGGAGGTTCCGCAGCGGTGTTTTGGCGTCACTTTGCCGAGGAGCGACCGACCGATGGACCGCCGACCTGCTGAAGGCTCGCCACGGTTTCCGGAAAGGGATAGGCTGAGAGCTCGAATTTTTCTGCGCGGGCGATAACGAGAAAGACACCATGGCAATTCGAGGCGCGACGATACTCATAACAGGAGGTGCGGGTTTTATCGGTAGCGCACTCGCTGCTCGGCTCGTTGACGAGAACCGGGTACGCATACTCGACAACCTCAAGCGCGACGCGATTGGTAAGACCTCGCTCCTCAGTCATCCGAACGTCGAGCTGATAAAGGCCGATGTCCGCGACGAAGAGGCGGTGAATGAAGCGGTCGAGGGCGCGGATTATATCGTCCATATGGCGAGCCTTGCTGGCGTCGACACCGTGCTCCGTTCGCCCGTTGAAACGATGGAGGTGGCGCTACTCGGGACCATGAATGTGCTCCGTGCGGCGCGCGCTGTGCCCGGCCTCAGGCGGCTCATCGATTTCAGCACGAGCGAGGTCTTCGGCAGCTATGCCTTTCGCGTGCAAGAGGCCGACGTGACGAGCCTCGGCGCGGTCGGCGAAGCGCGCTGGACCTATGCCGTGAGCAAGCTCGCGACCGAACATCTCGCCAACAACTATTATAAGCAGTACGATCTACCCACCTGCTCGATTCGCCCGTTCAATATCTATGGGCCCGGGCAGGTGGGAGAAGGGGCGATCCACAATTTCGTTGTCCGCGCGCTGAAGAACGAGCCCATTCATATTCACAACGAGGGCGACCAAATCCGCGCGTGGTGCTTCATCGACGATATCGTCGACGCCGTCCTCCTGACCCTCGAGAACGAACGCGCGATCGGCGAGGCGTTCAATATCGGCAATGCCCGGAGTGCGATCACCATCTATCAACTTGCCCGCCTCATCGTCCGCCTTTCGGAAAGCAAGTCACCGATCGAGTTCATCGAGTGGAATTTTCCCGACGTCGAGCTTCGCATTCCCGACATCCGAAAGGCGGAGCGGCTCCTCGGATTTCGGGCGAAGATTGAGCTCGAAGATGGGCTGCTCCGCACGATCGCTTGGTACCGCGAGGCGCAAGGTTGAGCGGTGAGGGGCGAAGTCTCGAATCCATCGCACGCGATGGATGGCTCGAGGCGATGGTTGAAAATGCGCCCTCGCTGGGCTCGCTCAGTGCGCTTCTCGGCCGCGAAAGCCTCGGCCTACTCATTCTCGCGCGCGTCGAGCTCGTTGGCCTGCGGAGAAGCGAAGATGGCGAACTTTTCGTCGGGTATCGCTCGGCGGAAAGAGTCGAGGAGAAGCCGTTCCGTGAGTTGATGGCCGGCGTGATTGAGGGGCTGCTGGAAGCACTCCGCCGCGAGCAGGCATCGCTCGCCGTAATCGAGGGCACGGGCGAAGAGATGTTTGGACAGTTCGGCTGCTTCCTCGCGGCGCTTTACGGACTCTCTCTGAAGATGCTCTTTCTCAACGAAGATGGCGCCGAGCTCGAGCTCGAGCTGATGGGCGAGCGCCGCCGGATCCGCTATGCGACGTTTTACCCGCTCCTCGAGGCCTCCCTAGGCGAGCTGGGCGCCCGCCTCGAGGTGCGTTGAATCGCGCGCTCCGTGCGGCGTCGGGATTTTCCTTTGCCTCGGATCGGAGCCTGCGAATCAAGCCTCGGAGGATTCGGGCTGAAAGCGCCTCGAAAATATGCACACTCCGCATATCACCCTGGAGAATTACCTCCGGCTCATGGCCGGGAAAGGCAGGAAAGCATGAACCTCTCGGATCTGAAGATCATCGTCACGGGTGGCGCTCAAGGAATGGGCGCGCATTTCGCAAAGCGTCTCCTCGAGGCAGGGGCAAGCGTTGCGGTAGGCGACGTGAACGAAGAAAAACTGGCCGAGCTCCCGGAGGGCATCCATCGTCGCCGCTTCGATGTGAGCGATCCGGACGATATCGAATCCTTCGTGAAGTGGGCTGCGGAGTCGATGGGTGGTCTGAACTCGCTCATCAATAACGCCGGAATCATCCGCGACGGACTCCTCGTCAAAAAGGATCGTCATACGGGTGAGGTCGTGAAATTCCCGAAGAAAGACTGGGACGCGGTCATTGGAGTGAACCTTACGGGGGCGGTTTTCATGGTGCGAGAGGTCGTCGCATACATGATTGAAAATGACGTCCGCCCCGGTGTCGTCGTCAACATGAGCTCCGTCGCCCGTCACGGGAATCGTGGTCAGTCGAACTACGTCTCGGCGAAGGCGGCGCTCGCGGCCAATACGGTGACTTGGGCTCGCGAATTCGCTCCCTATGGGATCCGGTTTGGTGCGATCGCGCCCGGGCTGGTCGACACGCCGATGACTCAGGGGATGAACCAAGCGGCGCGCGAGGCCATCGCGAAGATGATCCCAGTCGGACGTCCCGGGACGCCGGAGGATCTCTGGCTCGCGGTGAAGTTCGTCCTCGAATGCGATTATTTCAACGCGCGGACGATCGACGTCGACGGCGGCGCCGCGCTCTGAGCGAAGCGCTTCGGACGTTCAGGTCAGCCAACGCCGAGAGGAGCGCTGACCTGAACGTTTGAGGGGAGCCGAACTTATCGCCTACGGGCTGGATTACTTGATCCAATTTGGCTGTCCTCTTGTTATGCTGTCCGCGCAACTGCGATCGGAGTGTGGATGGCTACGAGCGATTTTTCAGGCGGGACTGAGAGCATCTTCAACGCGCCCGAACCCGAGGACGAGAGGTACCTCGATGCGGCGCGAGACGTGAGGGAGGATCCCGGCGCGCTAGAGCGCTGGGATGCGTTGGAGGATTGGGCCGGCGAGGCGAATCACCCCGATCCAATCGCGCGACTTTACTGGCAGGCGCTCGAGGCGGGCCCCCCTGCGGATGTGGCGACGGAGCTTGCGCAGCGCGCGGTCGGGTTCCATGAGGAGTGGTACGGGGAAGGGGCTCCTGCCCTCCTCTCGCTCCTTCGGAAGATTCTTGAGAGCGATCCGAGCTCTTTCGATTGGGCGTTTCCGCGGCTGACCGTCGCGTATACGTCTTCCGAAAGCTGGGACGAGCTTCTCTCGCTGTATGATGCGGAGATCGAGCGCAATCAGAGCGATGCAGAGCGCGCGACGAGCCTTCTGGAAGAGGCGATTCAGACCGCCAAAGATTTCGCTGACGCGCCCGATCGCGCCATCGACTACCTGATCGCCCTTCTCGAATATCGACCGGGCGATCCTAGCCTCGAAGAGCAGCTGCGCCGCCTCCTCGAGCGTCAAGAGCGATGGCTTGAGCTTATCGGGCTGCTTCGCACGAGGATCGGTCGACTAGGCGCCGCGGAGGGGGCACCGATCCGGTTCGAGATCGCGGCGCTCTACCTCGATCGCGTCGGGGCGATCGATGAAGCGATTGAAGAGATCCGCGCGCTCATGAATGAGGGGATGGGCGATACGGCGATCACCGCGCTCCTCGAGCGGATCACCGAGATTGAGGGATGCCCTGCCGAGCTGAAGCGCGAAGCCTTTACGCTTCTTCGTGCACGCTATTCGGACGAGGGCCGTTCCGAGGAAGTGGTGCAGCTCATCTCGGCCTCACTTTCGATCGCTGACGAGGGCGAGCAGCTTATCCTCCACCGCGAAGCTGCGACGAAGCTCGCGAAGACAGGGGATGCGGAACAGGCTTTCGCGCATCTTGAGGACGCACTCCGCCTCCGCGTCGAGGATGAGGAGACGCGCGCGCTCGCGCTCGAGATTGCGCTCGCGACCGGTGATTTTACCCGCTATATCGGTGTGCTCTCCGAGGTCGCCGAAGGCGTGGCGGATTCGGCGCTCCGCGCCGTCTATTATGCGGATGCAGCGAGGGCAGCCGAGGAGAGTCTCGGCGATCGCGAACGCGCTGCAGCGTTCTACGAACGCGTCATCGCCGAGCCGGAAGTGGAACGCGAGCTGGCCCGAAGCGTGTATCGTCGGCTGATCGCGATCCATTCCGAGGCCGAACGCTTCGAAGAACAGCTCCGCGCAGTGGAAGGCTTGAGTGCGCTCGAGCAGAGCATTGACGCTCGCCGAAAGCTCTTCTTCGAAGCCGCAAAACTCTCCTCGAAGCTCGGCGAAAAAGATCGCGCCATCGCGGCACTTCGCGCGCGCCTGAGCGACGAGCCCGCGGATGATGAAGCGCGCGGGCTTTTGATCGATACCTTACGCGCCGCGGAGCGATGGGAAGAGCTCATCGAAGCGCTTCGGACACGCATCGAGGGATCGGAGAGTGCCTTCCAGATCCGGATGGACCTTTTTGAGATCGCTTCGGTCGAGCGAGATCGTTTGGAGCGTCTCGGAGACGCCATCGCGACCTTCCATCAGATCGCCGAACGCTTTGGTGAGGACGCCGAGGTGGTTGACGCGCTCGCATCGCTCTACGAAGCGGCCGAGCGTTACGAAGAACTGGCTTCGCTCCTCGACCGCGCGGCGCAGCGCGAAGGCGACCATCTCGCCGAAGTCCGATGCCGTATTGGTGAAGTGTACGAGCGGTACCTTGGTCGACCGCTCGATGCGGTTCGGGCGTTCGCCGGCGCCATCGAAGGCGATCCGCGAAGCGAGCTTGCTCGCCAAGGCCTCGCACGGCTTGCCGATTTGCCCGAAACGCATGAGCTGGCGATCGAAGGGCTCGCTCGCGCGTATTTGGCCGCGGATGAATGGGAGCCCGTTGTCGCGCTTCTTGAAGAGAGGCTCTCGCTCGCGAAGGACGACGCGACAAAGATCCTCCTTCTCAAAGAGGCGGCGAAGCTTCAAGAGGATCGAGCGGGTGCCCACCGCGAGGCGATCGTCTCGCTCGGACGGGCGCTTTCACTCGATCCGGAGGACGAGAGGATCGAAGCGGATCTGCTTCGGCTCGGAGCGCTCGTCGACGAGGCGGATGCGCTCGTAAGCGCCATCGCTGGCGCGGCGGAAGCAACGAACGACCCGCTTCGGCGCGCGCATTTCAGAAACCTTGAGGGCGAACTGCGCGAGGAGCGTCTCAAGGATGATGCTGGCGCCTTTGAGGCGTATCGGGACGCCTTTGCCCTAAGCCCGAGGGATGAGCTCGGCGCAAAGATCCGCCGGCTCGGACAGGGCGAGCGACTCCACCTCGCCGAGGAGAGCCTTCGGAATGCTGCCTCCGATGAGTCCGTAAGCGATGTGCTCCTCGGGCTCTACGTCGAGGTGCTGAGGGAGACGAAGGGTGATGCGCTCTTTGCTGCGCTCGGCCGCTATGCTTCACGCTTTCCGACGAATCTCGACCTCTACGCGGAGCTTGCGGAGATCGCGCCGGAAAACGAGCGACTCGACGCCCTTCGAGAGCTTTTCGAACGCGCCTCCGGACTCTTTTCGAGAGGCGCCTCGGCGAAAGGCGAGCTCGCCCCCGAGGAGGCGGCCATCCGTGCTCTCGACGAGCTCATTTCCCTCTTGGGTGAGCGCGGAGAGGCCCGAGAGCAAGCCAGCCGCTTGATCGAAGGGGCACGCTTGCCCATTGGACTTGAACGTTCTCTTGAGTATCGCCGTCGCGCGGCCTCGATTTTTGCGAAGGAGCTAGGCGATCGGAGCTCGGCCATCGATCTCTATCGCGATATCCTCCGCGACGCTCCGGAGGATGCCGAGTCTTTCCGCGCGCTTGGTGAGCTTCTTGAGGAAGAGGGGCGCTTCCCCGAGCTCCTCGATCTGAGGAAGCGCGAGATCGCCCTTACCGAGGATCGCGATCGGAGGATTGAGCTTCGGCTCGACCTTGCACGTCTCGTCGATCGCATCGAGCGGGAGGGCGGACGCATCGAAGCGCTCCGGGCAAATCTCGTGGATGCCCCGGGCCACATGGCCTCGATCGAAGCGCTCGACGATGTGCTTCGCCGGTACGGGAGATTTGAGGAGCTGGCCGATCTTTTGAGTGAGCAGGCCGCGTCGCTGAGCGGCTCGGACGCTCGAGCGCTCTACGGTCGCCTCGCCGAGATCGCGCGCTTCGAGCTCGAAGATCGACAACGTGCCATCGAGGCCTATCGGCGAGTCGTGGAGATCGAGGCAGGTCCCGACGCCCTCGATGCGCTGGCCGAGCTCCACATCGAGCAGGACGAGCACGCAGCTGCGGCACGGTGGCTCGAGCGTCGCCTCGCCATCACCTCGGACGAAGAAAAGAGCGCGATTTCGCTTCTCCTCGCGCGCTCGCTCATCGCGGCGGGGAGGGAAGATCGTGTTCCGGAGGTCCTCGAAGCGGCGCGCGCGCTCGATCCTTCGAATGCCGAGATCCGCACTCTTCTTGCGGAGAGATACCGCGAAGACGGCGCGCACGCTCCGCTCGCGAAGCTGCTCGCTGACGCGACTGAGTTTGCGAAGGACGACGTTCGCCTCGCCCTCGCGAAGGAGGCCGCGAGCCTCTATTTCGACACGCTCCATCAGCCGAAAGAGGCGATCCCGATGTTCCGGATTGCAAGCGAGCTCGATCGTGAGGATAAGGGAGCGCGGCTCTCCCTCGCTGAAGCGCTTCGCGCGACCGGTGCACTCGATGAGGCCAAGGAGGTCCTGACCGAGCTTGCGGGAGAGTTCGGACGGAGGCGAACGCCGGAGAGGGCCCAGGTCCACTATCTCCTCGGTCAGGTCGCACGCGCCGAGGGCGATCTCGAAACGGCGCTCGAGGAAGTCGAGACGGCGACGAAGATGGCGATGTCCAACGCTCCGATGCTTGCTACCCTAGGCGCGCTCGCGCGTGAGGCGGGGCAGCTCGACCGCTCGGAGAAAGCGTATAGGACGCTCTTGATGCTTGTGCGTCGGCGTCCGCCCGAGGATGCGATCGATGTTGGCGTCGGTGAGGTGCTATACGAGCTGCACGACATCGCCAATGAGCGCGGTGAAGGCGATAAGGCCAAAGAGCTTCTCGAAGGTGCGATCGAAGCCGTTGCGCAATCGACCGGCGAGGCGCTCCGCTTCGTCGAGGCGCTTTCGGCCAAGGGGAAGGCTTCGGTCGGCCTCGAGGGCATCGATGCAAGGCTCGCTCAGCTTGATGCTGACGCGGCCGATCGGGCCGAACTCCTTCACGCTTCAGCGCATGCGCTCGAGGTTACGCTCAACCGGCCGGATGAAGCGCTTGAGCGACGTATGGAGGCGCTTGCCATTGAGATTCGGGATGAGTCTGGGCTCGATCGAACGCGAAGGCTTGCGCGCGATGCGGGACGCTCGAGCGAGCTCATCGACCTCCTCCATCGCGGCGTCGACGGGCTCCGAAGGGCCGAAGACGCACCGTGGGTTGCGAAGCTCTATCTCCTCATCGCGGAGATCGCGGAAGAGGATCTCGGCGATCTCGCCATCGCGACGAACGCGGCCGAAAAGGCGCTCACCGTGGAAGGTGAGCATCAGGTCGGGGCGCGGCTTCGCCTGGCGTCTCTCGCACGTGCCCGCGGAGACGTTGAGACGGAGCGTGAGCTTCGACGCGGATTGCTTTCGGAGGAGCTTCCGCCGCGAGAAGCGGGGGAGAACCGTTACCGCCTCGCCGAGCTCTCGATGAATACCAGCGAGGAGGAGACGCTCGCGCTTCTCAAGGATGCGTATGCCGCAGAGCCGCTTCTCGAACGCGCGCTTCCGATCATCCGAACCCTCGCCTCGGTAGAGGGAGCGGGGCAAGAGACGCTCGCTTTCTTCGGTAGCCTCGCTCGCGAGTCGGGGGATGACGCGCTCCTCCTCGAGTACCTTGAGCGTGTTGCGCTTCGTGACGAGGCGAACTTCGAGGAGATCCGCGAAGCGGCGATGAAGGCCGTGATGCTCGAGGCACACGAACGCGCGGAGACACTTCTTCATCGCGCGGCTTCGTTCGCTGAGGAATCGGGTGAGCGCAGTCAAGCCAGCTGGGCTTACCGGACGCTCGCGCTCCATCATGAAGGCATCGGCGATCTGAAGGGGGCGATCGAATGGTCACGTCGCGCCCTTGCGACTGTCGACGACGATCTTCGCATCCCCATGCAGATCGAACTTGCCGAGATGGCCCGCCGGCCCGGAGGCGACCTTGAGGTGAGCGCTGCGCTCTACCGCGAGCTCTATGACGAGGGTGAACGGGAAAGGGATATCTACCTTCCGCTCCTCGACGTTCTCGCCGAGCTCGACGATGAGGCCGGCCATACGGATATGGTTGCGATTCTCCTCGATGCGCTCATCGACATTGATGCGCGCAATGAGGTTCGAGTGCGTCGAGCGCACTATCTCCTCAGCAAGGAGGAGCGACACTACGATGCGATCGACGTTCTGAAAGACGCCCTCGACGATCAGCCTGAACATGCCGAAGCCGGCGCGCTTCTCACGAAGATCTATGAAGACCTCGGCTATGACGAGGATCTCGTCGAGCTGCTTCACCGAAAACTCGATATCGCTTTCGACCAAGACTCGCGTGATGAAATCGTCGAGACGAGTCTGAAGCTCGGAAGCCTCCTCGGGAAGGTGAACCCGGATGATGCGGTCGAGATTTATCGACGGGCGCTCGATCGGGTGCGCGATGATGCCGGATTAATCGACGCTCTCCTCGCTCTCCTTGGAGAGGATATCGAGGAGGACGAGCGCCTCGAACTTCTCGAGCTTCGGCTTGGAACCCAAAAGGGCGCGGAGGCGAGCGCGCTCGCCCGTGAGCTTCTCGCGCATTACGAGGCCGAAGGCGATGCTGAAACGGCGCTCCGCATCCTCGATCTCGGCTTCCGCGCAAATCCTTCGGATGACGAACTCCGCGAGAGACTGGAGGAGACCTATCGGGAGCTTGATCGACGCGGCCCCATGGCTGCGTTCCTACTCATCGATGCAAAGCGCCTTCTTTCAAGCGATCGCGAGGCAGCGCTCGAGCGCGCCTACGCAGGCTTCGAGATCTTCCGCGACGAGGTCGGGAGCCCGGAAGACGCGCTTCCGTACATCCTCGAGCTGGCGCAGCAGAGCGAAGGGGATGGCGCGATCAGCGATCTTCTCATCGACGCATACCAGGCCGCTGGGAGGCTCAATGAGGCGCGTGAGGTGCTTGGTCGTGAGCTCGCCTCGGATGAGCTCTCGAGCGAGCGTAGGGTCGAGCTCTACCGGCTGAGGGCGCGTGTGCACCTCGGACTCTCGCTTTCAAATGAGGCCGTTCAGGATCTCGAAGCCGCCTATGAGCTCGATTCCGAAGGCACCGTCGAGGAGCTGATCTTGGCCCTCGGTGAAGGGCGTGACGCCGCTCTTTCGGTCTCGGATCGAGAGCGGTTCCGCGCGCTCTCCTTCCGGCTCATCGAATTGCTGAACGAGTGTGAGCGAGGGGATGAGTCGCGTGAGGCACTCGCCCATTACCTCTCGATCGAGCCGTCGGATGAGGAGGCCCTGAGACGACTCATCGAGGTCGACACCGCGATCGAGAACTGGGCCGGAGTGGCTTGGGCTTGCGCACGGCTCGTCGAGATCAGTGAGGGAGAGGCGCAGGTCGAGGCGGTGCTCGCCCTCGCTGACGCTTCCGAGGCTGCCGGGACGCCTGCCGATGCGCGTGGTCCCCTTGAGAGTGTTCTTGCTTCGCAGCCATCTGAACCGAGGCTACGTGAGCGCCTCAAGGAGATTTACAAGGCCTCGGGGGCTTATCTCGAACTTGCCGAAATTGAGCTCGCGGAGGCGGCGCTCGCTCCGGACGACGAGACGCGCTTTGAACTCTATCGACATGCCGGTGAGCTCTTCGTCGGCGCAGGAGAGTACGAACGCGCGCTGATGGCGCTCGAGGCGGCCTATGGGATCCATCCGGAGGATCACCGCACTGTGGTGGCGCTCATCGACGCGAGGACGGCGTGGGGGCAACTTGCCGAGGCGGGCGCGCTCCTCGAGTCGGCGATTGAGAATCATCCGAAGCGCCGCTCGCCGGAGTTGAGCGAGCTCCAACATCGCATGGCGCGCCTTGCGAGCGTCGGCGGCGATCGGCGCCTCGAGATGGATTGGCTCAATCAGGCGCTTCTCACGGACAAGCAGAATCTACACGCCGCCACGGAGCTTGCCGAGCTGGCGATGGAGCTTGGCGAGTACGATACGGCGATGGAGGCGCTGAGGGCGATCACCCTCTCGAAGGTCGACGGTCCGATGAGTCGCGCGATGGCCTTCCTCAAACAAGCGCAGATCTCGCACGAACGCGGTGAATCGCGTCGCGCTCTGCTCTGGGCGCGAAAGGCGCGCACTGAGGATCCCGAGCTGCAAGAGGCGGTCGATTTCCTCCGCGAGCTGGGGGAGAGCTGAGCAGCGCCTGAGCCGCCGCATCCGGAAGGCAAACGAAGAGCGAGCCCGGCCCCCAAGAGGCGCTCAGGCTCGCTCTTTTCTTTGGGCCGGTGCGCGCTCGCTTTCGTGATAGGCTCCGCGCCATGTTGAAGGCGACGATCGGTCGGGTATTCCTTCGGCTCGCAGGCTGGCAGGTCGACGATAACTATCCTCACGAGGTGAAGCGTCTCGTGATCATCGCGGCTCCGCATACGACCAACTGGGATTTCCCTTTTACTCTGGCGATGGCGTGGAAGCTCCACATCCCGATGAAATTCTTCGGGAAGCACACGCTGTTTCGGTTCCCCTTTGGCGGGCTGCTCAAAGCTGTGGGTGGGATCCCGGTCAATCGCGGCAAAAGAGCGAACTTGGTCGAAGCGTTGGTGGCGGAGTTTGGCGAGAGGGAAGAGCTCGCGCTCGTGGTGCCTGCCGAGGGAACGCGCGCGAAGGGTGACTATTGGAAGAGTGGTTTTTATCGGATCGCTCTTCAGGCCGGAGTGCCCATCCTCCCCGCCTATGTCGACTACGTGAAGAAACGTGGCGGCTTTGGTGAGCTCATTCATCCGACAGGCGACGTGCGCCAAGATATGGACAAGATCAGGGCGTTCTACTCGGCCATCATCGAGGACCCGCCCCCGAACTTTACGCCGCCCCGGCTGATCGAAGAAGAACGCGAAGTCTAACGGATCGCCTGGATGTAGCGGTGTCCGAGGAGATTCTTGGATTGCTCGGTCGGGGCGAGGCGAAGGAAGACCGAACCCCGGCAATTGGCTATGGGGAGGTCACCAAAGCTTCGGCTGTCCTGACCGAGATGAGCGCGGTTATCGCCAAGGAGGTAAACGCGGTCTTCAGCGATCTGCCTCGAACGGATGCGAAAACTGCTCGCATCTTTTTGGAAGATGCGGTGGGCGAGGACACCGAGGTCTTCTTCGCCGAGCGACAGCTCCTCCGTCCGCCCACTGTCTTCGTCGTAGAAGCTCACGCGACCCTTCCAATCGATCCGAGGGTGCTCACCCCCAATGGTGAGGCCGCCGCGGATAGAGGCGACCTCACGCCCGGGCATCCCGATGACGCGGCCGATGACATGTTGGCCGTTCGAGGGGAGGGTGCAAAGCATGATGCGGCCGAACTCGGGCTCTGCGTTGCGCCAGACGAGGACCCGCTCTCCCCGAACCATCGTGGGCGCCATGCCGTTGTGGCCGACGTAGAGGATGTCGACGAAGAAGATCTTCATGACTCCCGCAATTAAGAGGAGGAAGACAGCGAGGTAGGCGAAGAATTTGAAGATGGAGCGGAGAAGTCTCATGGCGTCGTACCGAGTCTACACCGTCCCGGAAAAAACGCGATAGAGGGATTCAAGGGCCTTGCGTGGACAGTCGGCGTGAAGGACCGATCGCATCACCGCAAAACCGTGAACATTGGGTGCGTCTCGGAGCTGACGGAGTGCGTCCTCATCGACACCCCCAAGGGCGATGATGGGGAGTGGTGCGCGCGCGGCAATCGAGAGGAATCGAGCCTCCCCGAGCGGTGGCGCTTTCCCAGGGACGATGCCGTACGGACTCAAGAACGCGTAATCCGCGCCTTCGTTTCGCCCGACGACGCCCGCAGTGTCATGGCGGGAGATGCCGATGGCGCCACTCGGAAAAAGGCGGCGGGCATCGGCGACGCTCATACCGGCTTCCGGGAGATGCAATCCATCGGCGCCGATGGCGATCGCAAGGTCGACGCGTCGGTTGATAAACAGCGATGCGCCGCGCGCCTGAGTGACGTGGCGGAGGTGTTCCCCGAGATCGAGGAGCGTGCGGTCGTCTGCCCGATGACGCAGGTGAACGGCGATGGGTTCGGGGAGCGCGGCCTCGAGTGCGCACTCGAGGCTGCCAAGGAGGCCCCGAGGCGCGCGCGCGTCACTGATGAGGTGAACACGCGGGACTCGCTTCATGTGCTCAATCCATCGCGGATTCGGTAGAGTCTCCATCTTGGCCCGATGCGCGGGCCTCCGCGCCGCCTTCGACCAAGGTCTCGTCGCCGCTCGAACGCTCGGGATCGCGCACATCGCGCCCCTCTTCGAGCACCATGCGAGCGCGCTCCGCCTCACGCGAGCGCGGATATTCTTCGAGGATCACGGCGAGCGTGGTTCGACGAGCCTCCTCATTGCCCTCTTTGCGAAAGCGCTCACTGAGCGTCCAGAGCGCTCGCGAGGGGTTTTCTTCGACCGCAAGATCGGGATCGTCGCTGGGTTTCGATCCGCATTGAAAAGGGGCGAGGCTAAGGAGGGAAATGGCGAGTACGAAGGAGAGCGCTTTCATTGATGCTTTGAACCGATGATGCCTTGAAGCGGGCTGGAGGCGGTCGCGTAGAGCTTCTTAGGGACGCGTCCGGAGCGGTAGGCCAGCCTCCCAGCTTCTACCGCATATCGCATTGCTTTGGCCATCCCAATCGGATCGTCTGCACGTGCGATGGCGGTGTTCATCAAGATGGCATCGACGCCAAGCTCCATCGCGAGCGCAGCGTCCGATGCGGTCCCTACTCCGGCGTCGACGATGACGGGGACGTTCGCTTGTTCGACGATGATCTCGAGGTTCGCAGGGTTTTGAATCCCGAGGCCGCTGCCGATGGGCGCCGCAAGCGGCATGACTGCAGCGCAGCCCATCTCTTCGAGCTTTCGAGCAGCGACCGGATCGTCCGTGAAATAGGGAAGCACGGTGAACCCGTCCTTGACGAGGATCTGGGCGGCTTTGAGAGTCTCGGTGATGTCTGGGAAGAGGGTCTTTTTGCAGCCAATCACCTCGAGCTTAATTAGCGGTGTATCGAGGAGTTCGCGCGCGAGTTTGGCGGTGCGGATGGCTTCTTCGGCGGTATAGCAGCCGGCGGTATTGGGGAGGATGGTATAGCCGCCCTCGATGAGAGTGGAGGCGATCGATTCACTGCTTCGATCGGAGAGGTCGACGCGGCGGATCGCGACCGTCACCATCTCGCAGGCGCTCGCTTCGAGGGCGCCTCGCATGGTGGCCGTGTCGGGGTAAAGCCCCGTGCCAGTAAAGAGGCGCGATTTGAATTCGAACTCGCCGATTCGGAGAAGATCGTCGTTCATAAAGATGATGTAACAGCTTCAGCCGCCGCCGACGAAGTGAACGATCTCGATTTCGTCGTTTTCTTCGAGCGGGGTTGAGGCGTACTCGGCTCGGGGGACGATCTCTCGGTTCCGCTCGACGGCGACGAGCGTATCGCCAAGGCCGAGGGCGTCGAGTAGTCCGCGGACGTCGATCGGGCTCTGGAAGCTTCGTTCCTGTCCGTTGACAATGAGACGGATCATGGAGAGCAGCTTAATCCGGGCCTGAGAATCATCAAGGTGCGCACAAGGTATCGTCAAAATCCGGTGAAGCCCCGGGTCCTTGATGGCCGCAAGGATGTGAAGGTAAAAGCGGCGGCGTGACCCGTATATCGGGGGTGATGCGCTCCATTCTTTATGCGTTCTGGATCTGCGTTTTGGCGACGGCCTGTGAAGCGATCGAGCAGGGAGGCTCAGGTGACGGTGGAGGGGATGGTGGTGCGTTGAGCGATGCGCCGAGCCGGATGGAGACGCCCACAGGGCCGGAGGAGAAGCCGCCGGTAACGGATGCGGAGATGGATGAGCCGCCCAATGGAAACCAGGCGGGTGGGCGTGGTTCCGAGCCCGAAGAAGAGCCATCTCCGGACGATCCCAACGGTGACCCGAACGACGACTCGGGTTGGTACGGCTTCGATGAATCGCGATGTGGTGAGCGCGTTTATATCGACGAGATTCGCGTTCAGATGGAGCGTACGGCCATCGCATCCGAGGCCTGCGGAAGTGCGGTCGGAATCGGCGCAGGCGAGGGCGTGTTCTACGCCGAGTTCGAGCGGCTCGTCGACATTGGCGGTGCGGCGTTCGGCGTCGGCCCGGAAGAGATGCCCCGCGAGGGCACAGTGGGAATGTGGCCGAATAGTGTCGCGCTCTGGGATAACGGCTCGATCGCGCACGAAGGGCAGATCCTCCCCGCGCGTTTCGATCCATCGGGTACGTTCTATGGGGTGATCGTCGATCGTCGTGAGAGGGATCCGACGATTCACCTCATCGCTGGCGAGGGGGAGATTGTCGGGAGCTTT
>JAAZAH010000175.1 GCA_012514415.1 Sandaracinaceae bacterium | reverse complement strand
TCGACTTCAATCCCGGTTGGCGCCTTCTCGAATCTCAAGCCGCGCACGCCCCCGATCTCCTCGGTCGCCTCGAAGCCGTTATCGCACTCATCACCCATCACGGAGCACGTGGCATCGAGATCGCGCGCGGTTTTCTCGAGCGCGAGTCCCAATACCTCGCACTACGCATCGTCTATCAGGAGCTCGGAAAAGCGGGGAGCTCGGAGGCGCTCGAAGTGCTGCTCGCGCGCGGTGAAACCGAAACGCGCGCCGAATGTCTCGCAGATCTTTTTCGCGCGCTCGGCGCCTATCGGGATGAGCGAATCCCGAAGCTCATTCTTTCTCGAACGCGGAGCGGGCTTCCGCCTCGGGCCCAGGGCGCCGCTTATGAAGCACTGGGGAAGCAGCGCGAGCGCGCAGACCTACGCGCACTCGAAGAAGGTATCGGGAGCCGATCCTACGGCGCATTCGCAGCGAGTGGCGCTCTCCGGGGCCTTGGGCATTCACACCAAGAAGCGGCGCTACCGATTCTGATTCGTGCTCTCCATGCGCGCGGCGCCATCGACGAACGCGCTCGCCCCGAGGCGGCCAAGGCGCTCGCCATTCTTGCGCCCGCGCTCGAACAAGCCGGAAGGCTCAAACTCACCGCCGCCCTCGAAGACGCGCTCAGGGATGAACGTGCGCCGACCCGCCTCGCGAGCGTTGAAGCGCTGCTTTCAATCGATCGCGATCATGCGGGGCTGGATCGCGCGATCGCTGCGTTACCACTCGAAGCCCGAAGCCGTCTTGAACGAGAGCGGCGCGCGAAACCGTCGAAACGACCCAAAGAGCCCCGCCTCGAAAGGATCGAGGAGAGGCTCAGGGCGCTCGAAGCGAAACGCTCCCCCTGAAGGCCGCGTCGGTCGCTCTATGGAGGAGTAACAGCGCGAGCCAAGCTCGGGGCTCCCTCACCAAAGCAGAGGATCGAATCGAAGCTCGCCATCTCCTGCGTACCTTCGCGAGGCACCGAGATGAGCCCCGCGAGGGGATCGTCCGCGCTAAAGAGCAGGCAGTGGTCCGCGACAGCCCTCCAGCGGTTTCCGGGTGTTGAGGGAAGGTATTCGAACATGGCCACCACCGGACCGCGCTGCGTAAGGTGGTAGCCCGGATCGATGACGCCTGTGTCGAACTCCCAAGCGAAACTCGCGATCGATTCTTCGACGGGCACACCGAGAACGTCCGCGAGCCGCGAGCGGCCAACTTCGGCGCCTTGATCGACGCAGGTATTTGTCTCGTCGTTGAGGAGAACCTGGAGATCGAGCGCGACTTTCGGATTGGCACCAAGGCACGTTCCCCCATCGATGACGTGGAGGTTCATCCCGCCGCCCATCGCGAGGTTCTCGAGCTTCGTCACCACGTTCAGCGCCTCGATATCGATCACCGCACCATCGGGCGCGGTGACATCGATGAGCCTCGATTCATCGTCCTCCGCGCCCACAAGATGCGTGGTGTGCGAGACGTGAAGTAGCGAGAGCGTGATTGCGCTTGTAACATCGGTGGCTTCGACGATGATTGCGGGACGATGCGGCTCCTGCCCGCGCTCGACGATGCTGAGATTTTCGAGAGAGGCGCGGAGCGTTCCCAGAATACGAATGGGATTCACTTCGCTCGGCGCATTCGGGACATGGTTGATCACCGAGTTCCTCAGGCTGAAGCGATGCGCCTCGTGGTGGGTTCCCTCGAAGAGGATCACACCACCGAGGCCTCCATCCGTATTTGCAGAGAAGCGCGTCCGATCGACGCTCAGCTCACTTCCTTGGGCAAAGATCGCTCCTCCAGCAGTCGTCCGTTTATTCTCCGAAAACACCGAGCGATCGATCTGGACCGCCTTGGAACCGGTGATGGAGATGGCCCCGGATGCGTTTCGGAAGAAGAGGGAGTTCTGAACGCGCACATCGGCGACCGATTCCATGACGAGCGCTGCTCCCGTGCTGCCGCCCCGGGTAAAAAGCACGCCGTCGATGAGCGTTCCGATCGATCCCTCCCCGAGCATCATGAGGGAGTCGCTCAAATCGCCGCTTAGGGCGAGCTGGCTGAAGCGCACGCCCTCGACGTTTTGCGCGACCCTGAGCTTGAGCGATTCAGTCGCAGGGGAGGGGATCCCGGTCAAGACCGTCGGCACCTGAAAGGGGACGCGGGCCGCGCGCGAGAGCTCATTTCCAATGAATCCCCCGTGCAATTCGAGCATGTCCTTATCGATCAGGAGCTCACCCACCGCATAGAGTCCTCCGGCGATGTGGAATTCACGCCCCTCAACCCACGCGCCCGGCGCGGCCCTCGCTTGATCGAGTGAGCCAAAGGCCGTCGCCCAAGTGAGACCGTCGCCGCCGGGAGCGTCCTGTACGATGTACATCACGTCCTGACCGGTGCAGCTCGAGGGCGGATCGATCACGCCATCGCCGTCGTTATCCACGCGCTGCCCATCACAGAGGCCGTCGCCATCGGTGTCGGGGCTGCACGGATCGGTTTCGAAGAGATCGACAACCCCGTTTTTATTGTAGTCCTCAACTCCGTCGGGGATGCCATCATCGTCGGTATCGCTATCGAATGGATCGAGGCAACCCGAGGCCACCTCGATCGCGTCAGGGATGCCGTCCCCATCGCTATCGACGTTCGAACTTCCTGCGAAATCGACCTCGATGCGGATCAGGCCATCCGCGACCGCGCCCTCGCTATTGCGCACGGTATAGATGGCGCGCGCGAGGCCGGGCTTGAGGTAGACGGGCGCGAACTCGACCTCACCACTCGGCAGGATTTGAAAGGTGCCGCGAGCGACATCGACTTCACGGACCGAAACCAGCTCGAGCGCACCGCCCGCAGGGTTAAAATCATTGGCCGCGGGATCAAAGGTGATCGCCTCATGGCTCGTCGTGGTGTATTCGTCGACGACGGGGACGGGGGGCGTCGGCACGGCGCCATCCTGATCGAGCCGGCCGAAGCGATCGGTAGGAACCCACGATTCGACGCAAAGCCCGAGTGAGCAGGTCTCATCCGCGCCGCAGGTGAGCACCCCGAGGCAGGCCTCATCGAAGCGGAGGTAGACCGTCCGCGCATCGTTTTCGACATAGGTGCCGCGGGCGCGTGAGATGAGCTGGGGCTGGTTCTCGTTGTCGAAGGCACGCGCCTCGATGCCAAAGATACGCGAGGCGTCGTCCCCGAGCGGCACCATGGCGACTTGGATGGGAAAATCGGGCCCGCTCACATCCTCGATAAGAACAGGAATCGGGGGCTCGCCTTCGCCTGAGCCGTAGACCGTCAGTTTCACCTTCGCGATATGAGGCAGAACGGCCTCTTCGGCGTCGATGATCGCCATGACCTGGGTTGAGCGGATGGGATCCGCGCAGCCAGCGATGGCGAGAAAAGAAATCAGCAAAAATAAGCGTCTCATGGATTCATCTCTCGTTGAAATAAGCGGTCAATCAAGCGGCGGAGATGAGCGAGGATCGGACGAAAGACAGCCGTTCTCGACTCAAGGTTCGTATTCGAGGGTGCGGATGATGCCCCCAATCGTCCCCTCGATCGGAGGAAGGATCTCGGTGCGCTGAGAGAGGTACACGCCGGTCCCGACTGCGGCTCCGACGACAAGCACGCCCGCGACCACCCAGAGGCCGGGGCGGCGCTTCTTCACGTTCCCGTCGGCACGCTCGGCGGCGCGGCGTTCGGCTTCGGCTGCGCGGCGTTCCGCCTCTTGCGCTTGGAGAGCGGCGCGCTCGGCGGCCTCCGCTTGGATGCGGGCGCGCTCCTCGAGCTCGCGCGCACGTGCCTCGGCCTCTTCAGCCGCGCGGGCGCGGGCTTCTGCCTGCTCGGCGAGGAGCGCCGCCTCTCGCTGGGCTTCCTCGGCGCGGGCAAGCGCCTCAGCGCTCGCTTGGCCTTCACGCGCTTCGGCCTTGGCCTGCTCGGCAGCTTGGGCCTGGGCGCGCGCTCTTGCGGCGGCCTCTCGCGCGGCTTCGGCTTCTCTCGACGCTTCACGTCGCGCGCTCTGCGCCGTCCGGATCAGCTCGATGCGCTCCTCCACGTAGGATCGGTTCGGCGCATCGGGCATGGCCTCGAGGTAGCGGCGATAGGCTGTGAGCGCGCGGTCGTCGAGGCGCGCGCGGTCGGCCGCCGAGCCGATATTGAAGAGAAGCTGCGGACGACCGCTCAGCTCGTAGGAACGCTCAAAGCTCTTGAGGGCATCGAAAAAATGTCCCGCCTCGAACGCGGCGGCGCCGGCCTCGAAGTGGAGGCGCGCTTCGGCGTCCCTGTCGGATTGCTGCGCTCCGGCGATTGAGACGCACATCCAAGGCGTAATCAGCGCAAAAACAATCGCGAACGCAGAACGAAGAGGTGCGACCGTGCCGGCACGATAAACTGTCGCCGTAGAGCTTCGACGTGATTGGAGCATGGCTTCTGAGGGATACCACTCTCCCGAAGCTTTGGGAATTTCGCTTCGTTGATTTTTCATCATCGGAGTGGACGCTGTAAGTAAAGGATCACTTCAACATTCCCGTGAATCGGAGCGATTGTCTAGTAGACGGCCCATCTACCTGGTTTTCCGTTCAGGCGGACTGCGTCATCGCTTCGTGTGGACACTGAAAGTCTTTATGATTCCGTCGAATTCACCCGATGGCGTGACGTCAGCGTTCGCTTCGCCTATACACGTGGGTTGAGCTGATGATGCAACCGGCGAATAAGTCCGCGAGGGTCTATCGCGTTCGAGACATCAATCGCGCCATTCGTCTGCGCGTCGAGCAGGCATTTTCGGATCTCTACGTTGAGGGTGAGATCAGCGATTTCACCCAATCGGCCGCGGGGCATCTCTACTTCACCCTCAATGATGAGCTCGAGGCGGCTCAGCTGAGCGTCGTGATGTTCCGGGCGGATGCCCGTCGCGCAAAGCTCCGCTTGACCAATGGACAGCGCGTCAAACTCCGGGGAGGCTGTTCGTATTTTGAACCTCGGGGCCGGCTTCAATTCATCGCGCGCGGCGCGGAAGCCGCAGGTGTGGGCGATCTCGCCGCTCGCTTCGAGGCGCTCTACAAAAAGCTCGAGGCCGAAGGGCTCTTCGATCCGGCGCTGCGTCGACCGCTTCCGGCTTTTCCTCAGACCATCGGCGTTGTGACGAGCTCCACCGGCGCCGCCATCCGCGACATCATCCGGGTGGCACACGAACGGATGCCCGTTCGCATCGTCATTGCCGATTGTCGCGTCCAAGGCGAAGGCGCCCCTGCCTCGATCATCGCGGCGCTTGAATCCATCCAGCGCCTTCCCGATCTCGATCTCGTCATCATCGGACGTGGAGGTGGCTCAGCCGAGGATCTCTGGGCCTTCAACGATGAAGCCCTCGCGCGCGCGATCGCCGCTTGCCGCGTACCAATCATCTCCGCGGTCGGACACGAGGTCGACATCACCATCGCGGATTTTGTAGCTGACGTACGCGCCTCGACGCCGTCGAACGCCGCCGAAATCGCCGTCCCCGAGGCCCGCGCACTCGTCGAGAGGCTCGCTGATTTCGAGCGCACTCTGAGCCGCGCGTTTGAGATGGGAATGGGGCGAAGGCGACTCGTACTTGAGAGACTTGCTCGCAGGCTCGAAGATCCGCGGCGACGCCACCTTCGGATCGCCGCGCGGGTCGAGGCTCTGCGAGTGCGGCTCGAAAAGGCCATCCGCTTCAGGCTTCGCGACGAAAGGCAGCGTCACGGGCTGCTGAGCCATTCGTTCTCTCGCTTGATGCGTGATCCGACGAGGAGCGCGCGTGAGAGCCTCCGTACCCTCGAGGCGCGACTCGGCCCCTCGCTCAAACCGCTTCTCCCCCGCAAACGGTCTGAGCTCCGGACGCTCGTGGCCCAGCTGAACGCGCTCTCTCCCCTCAGTGTGCTTGAAAGGGGCTATGCGATCGCTCTTCATCAAGGGAGCGCTGTCCGCAGCGCGGATGAACTTTCCCCGGGGACATCCTTTGAGGTCCGCTTTCGCGAGGGCGGCGTGCGCGCCCGCGCCGAAGAGAAGATCGAAACGCCGCTGGAACGAATCGAATGAAGACCGTCCTCGGAGTTTTTGGAGATCCGGTCGCGCACTCGCGCTCACCCGTGATGTGGAACGCGGCAATCGAAGCGCTTGGTCTCGATGCAATCTACCTGAAATTTCATGTAAAGCGCGGCGAGCTTGGCGACGCGCTGCGCGGGATGCGTGCGCTCGGGATTCGCGGTGTAAACCTCACCCTCCCGCATAAAGAGGCCGCATTTGAATTTCTTGACGAGGTCGACACAGCTGCACAAAAGATCGGCGCCATCAACACCGTGAGGCTCAACGAGGATGGCTCGCTCTCGGGTTTTAATACCGACGCGCCCGGACTGATGCGCTCACTCGTCGAAGGTGGGGCGAAGCTCGAGGGCGCGAGGGCGGTCATTTTAGGGGCCGGTGGGGCGGCGCGTGCAGCGCTGGTCGGGCTGGAAAACGAAGGGGCGGAGTCGATCGTCATCGCGGCGCGCAGAGAGGAGGCCGCAGAGGCGCTACGCGAAGAGTTCGCGAAGAGTTCACGGGCGAGCATTCGCGCAGCCGATATGAGCCACCTCCACGAGCTCTTCCAAGCAACCGATCTTGTCCTTCAAGCAACGAGCGCGACCCTCGAGGGGAATCCCCACGCCGAGTCCTTCGCCGCCTCGATCCCAATCGGCTCTTTGCCGGATCATGCCATCGTCTCCGACCTCGTCTACGCACCGCTCGAGACGAGCCTCCTCAGGCGCGCTCAAGCGCGCGGACTCCGGACCATCGACGGGCTTGGCATGCTCATTCACCAGGGCGCGATCGCTTTTTCGATCTTCCTCGGGGTCGAGCCGCCCGTCGATCGAATGCGCTCCTCGCTCGGGCTTGACACTTGAGCTGAATTATCCCCCCAGCGTCTCGGGTGGTAGAGAGTAGAGATGCAGCAACAAAAGCTAGCCCGCCGCTTGATCGTCGGGACGATGCTCGCGACGCTCGCGACGGTGCTCGCGATCGTGATGATTCAGCGCCCCTTGGTCGAAATCCGAATGGCGCACTTCGTCGAAGCGGAGCTCCGCGCTGCGGCCGATGAGACGCTCGGGCTCATCCGGAGCGGCGCCGATCTCGAAGAGGCAGCCGAGCGAGCGGCAGCGAGACACGATTGCCGGGTGACGATCGTCGACGCTCGCGGCTATCCGATCGCCGATAGTGGCTTCGATGGGGCGGCGATTCCTCTCGCCGAAGTGCACCTCGCCCTCGTGCAGCGGGCGATCAAGGAAAAAAGCGCCGTTTTTCACGAGCGGACGGATCATTTTACGGGAACGCCCTCTTATTTCATCGCAATGCCCGGGCCCGACGAGACGGTCATTCAGGCGCGCCGCTCAATGCGCGCGGTGGAGGCAAGCCAGGGGACGGTCGGATTCATTCTCTACATCGCCGGCGGACTCGCGCTCCTCATCGGGCTTGGGCTCATCAGCCTCCTTGGGCGCGCGGTGATTCGCCCCATCCGAGAGCTTACCAACGTGGCGCTTGCACTCGCCGATGGCGATCTCAAAGCGCGAACGCGATCGACGCGACAAGACGAGCTCGGGGAAATCGGCCGCGCGATCGATCTTATGGCCGATCAACTCGTCGAGCGCATCGAGAGCCTTCATGCCGAGGAGTCGCGCCTATGGACCATCCTCGATGCGATGAGCGAGGCCGTTTTCGTCACCGACGATCGTGGGATCATCATCCTCACCAACGCCGCCTTCGATCGGATGATGGGCGAGCCCGTCGTCGGAAGGACGGCGATGGAGGCGCTTCGCAGTCCAGAGCTCCACTCGGCCGTCGATGAGGCGCGGAGGGGGAGCTCTTCGCGGGTGGAGCTCTCGGGGCGCTTCCGGGGCGATGAACAGCTCGATTATGAAGCCTTCGTCGCCCCGATGCGCGATGAGACGGGCGTTGTGGTCATCCTCCACGACGTCACACGCCTCAAGGCCGTCGATCGCATCCGTCGCGATTTCGTCGCGAATGCCTCCCATGAACTCCGCACGCCGCTCACAGCGATCCGTGGCTATGCCGAGACCCTACGCGACGGCGCGATCGAAAAGCCGGAAGCGGCGAGGAATTTCATCGAGATCATCCTGAAGCATACGGTTCGGCTCCAGGCCATCGTCGACGATCTCGTCTCGCTATCGCGACTCGAATCGAGCGGGCCGCTCCTCACCGAAGAAGAGGTTCACATCGCGGAGCTCGCGCGGGAGGTGATCGAAGATCTCAGACCGCGCGCCGAAGAAAAAGGGCTGGTGATCGCATTCGATGATGCGTCGCCAGAGCTCGTCGCACTCGGCGATTCCAAGGCGCTCGATCAGGTCCTCGTCAATCTCATCGATAACGCAATTAAGTACACCCCTTCGGGTGGCGCGGTTCGAATCTACGTCGAGGAGCACGATGCGGAGTGGCTGCGCCTCGGCATTCACAATACCGATAGCTTTATCCCGGCGAGCCATCGCGCCCGCATCTTTGAGCGCTTTTATCGGGTCGATGCCGGACGCGCGCGCGATGTAGGCGGGACGGGACTTGGTCTGTCGATCGTCAAGCACCTCATTGAACAGATGGGTGGAAGCATCACGCTACGCTCGGACCCTCGAGAGGGCACATCGTTCGAGATCCTCCTCCGGCGAGCACGCTGAAGTCCGTTCTCGATTATTCACCCACACCGCGGGGTGAGTCATGGTAAACCAGAGTCCATGATTTCGACTCGATCAATCGAAGGCGAGCGCTGCCTCGTTACGGGCGGCGCGGGCTTTCTAGGGCAGAACCTCATTCGCGCACTCCTCGAGCGCGGCTGCGAAGTACGCGTTTTGGATCGCGTCCCGGCACCCATCGATCATCCCAAAGTGCAGAGCGTGACGGCGGATCTCGTCGATAAGCGAGCGATGCGCGATGCGCTGGAGGGAGTGAAGATCGTCTTCCACACCGCCGCGATGATCGAGCTGTCGGAGCTTGTGCCGCGGGCGCTCCGCAAGCGGGTGCACGCGGTCAATGTCGAGGCGACGGTGAACCTCCTCTCGCTCGCCGAGCAAGCCGGAGTCGAGCGCTTCGTCCATACGAGTAGCGCGGCCGTCGCACTCGAGAAAGATTGCGCCGGAGGCGATGAGTCGCTCCCTTATTCCACACTCCCAGACCTCTATACCGTGACCAAAGTTGCCGCCGAGCAGCGGGTCCGGGCTCAAAACGGGGAGCGAATGCTCACGGTCTCGCTTCGACCAGGGGGCATCTACGGTCCCGGCGAGAGAGGACAACTCCTCGCGCCGGCGATCCGCATGATGCGAGGCGGAGAGCCGCTGACCATCCTCGGCGATGGACTTTCTCGGCTCGACTATACTTTCATCGGGAATCTTGTGGACGCGCACCTCCGGGCGGCCGAGCGCCTCGTCCACGGAAGCCCCGTGGCAGGCGCAGCCTATTTCGTGATGGATGGGCAGCCGATGAACCATGGGGAGTTCATGAGGCGGCAGCTTGAGGCCGCGGGCGCGGTACCCCGCATTCGACATATCCCGGCGAAGGTCGCTTGGGCACTCGCCGAGCTCTCGGAGCAAGCCCACCTACGGTTCGGACGAAAGCCCGTCCTCACGCGCGCACAATGCCGAACCTGCCTTTACGATTTCTATTTCAACATCGACGCAGCCCGTCGCGATCTCGGTTATGTACCCATCTCAACCGACGAGGGGATGCAGCGGACGGTGCCTTATATC
>JAAZAH010000174.1 GCA_012514415.1 Sandaracinaceae bacterium | reverse complement strand
GATCATGGCGCAGCAGACGCGCATCGAGACGCTTATCCCGTATTTTGAGCGCTTCATCGAGCGTTTCCCCACCATCGAATCCCTCGCCCATGCAAGCGAAGATGAGGTCCTCTCCCTCTGGAGCGGCCTCGGTTATTATCGCCGCGCCAAGCTTCTTCATGAGTGCGCGAAGATCCTCGCTCGCGATCATGGTGGAGAGATGCCGCGCGACGCCGCCGCCCGACTCGCACTTCCCGGCATCGGGCGATACACGGCTGGGGCGATCGGCTCCATCGCCTTCGATCTCGAAGAGCCCATCGTCGATGGAAATGTGACTCGTGTCCTTTCGAGGCTTCGCGGATGGGAAGAGCTCATCGGCAGCGCCGCCCTCGAAAAGAAGCTCTGGACCGAGGCGGAGGCGCTGGTCCGAGGTCCGCGACCGGGCGATTTGAACCAAGCCATGATGGAGCTCGGCGCGACTGTCTGCGTCCCGCGCTCGCCTGCCTGCTCGGAGTGCCCGATAGGCTTTGCCTGCACAGCGCAAAAAAACGGCAACCCGGAGGCGTTTCCAAGCCCAAGAAAACGAAAAAGACCTCGCAAGGAAAAGCTCTTCCTCCTTCTCGCCTTTGCCGAGGGCGATCGGCTCCTGCTTCAAAAGAGCGAAGGGAGCCTGTTCTCTGGGCTTTTCATGCCGCCCTATGCAACGGATACGGGCGATCCAGTCGGGGATCGCGACGCCGCGCTCTCAGCCTTTGGCGTGCGATCGGAAGCTTCGCCTCGAAAGCTCGGCGATCTCAAGCATGTCCTGAGTCACATCATTTTTGAAGTAGGCGTTTACCGCATCGACGATGCCCACCTCAGCATCAGCGCGAAAGAACACGCGCGCCCGATCGACGAACTCTCCTCGATCGGGATCGGTGCGCTTACAAAAAAGGCGCTCTCCTTCATCGATTCGTAGCGGCAGGGATGCCCTTTGTTTTGAGCGCCCAAGCGCGCTTAATCCGAGTGCGCCTTGAAATGCGCCCGAAGAGCGGCGTTCACCTCATCGGCCGACTGGAAAAGGAGGCCGTGCCCCGAGCCTGGAATCTCGAGGAGCTTCGAGCCTCGGATTTTTCGATGGAGCGTGAGGCTCGCCGCGGGATTGACAAGGATGTCTTTGATGGGGCGGATGATAAGTGTCGGCGCCGAGATCTGATGAAGGCGGTGCACCGTGCGATGCCTCAGGATGGCGAGGAAATGCGCGCGGACCGTTTCCATCGGCGCGGGTGATCCCATCATCTGCCTCATTCGCTCGGCGAGCGCCTCTTTGCCGACCTCATCGACATATTCTTTGGGATAGAGCATGGCGCGCATGGCTTTGAGCCTTGAAGACGGGCTCCCTCGGAAAGCCTTCGAGAAATAATAGAGCCCCATCGGCTTTGGAAAGACGTGAACGGCCCCCGGATGGGTCGCGATGAGCGTGAGCGAGCGGAGGCGCGAAGGATATTGGATTGCGAACTCTTGCGCGATCATTCCGCCCATCGAGACGCCCACGAGGTGGACTTTCTCTTCTTTGAGCTCGTCGATGAGCCTCAAAAGATCGCGCGCGAAGACGCGCATCGTGAGCGGCTCCTTCCCGAGTTCGCTGTCTCCAATGCCGCGGTTGTCCACGGCGATGATGCGATGATCGCGCGAGAGATCATCGATCTGCGGCTGCCAGAGCTCTTTCCCGCTCCCGAAGCCCATCACGAGGAGGACAGGCTCGCCT
>JAAZAH010000173.1 GCA_012514415.1 Sandaracinaceae bacterium | reverse complement strand
TCGGACTCGAACTCCTTATCGAGCTCTGGGGCGAGCTTATCGCGGACACGGTCCATCGTCTCATAGTCGAGGATGAGGCCGGGAGCCGTGAGCGCGAGTACCGACCGAACGACAATGCCGAGACCGGTCGTGGTCACCGCGGCGGCATCCATCTGCCCCGCGCGCATCTTGCGTACGAAATCGCGCTCATCTCCCTGCGAGCCGCCCGCATAGAAACGGATCTGGACCTGACCGTTGGTTTCCTTCTTGAGGCTCGCATCCCAAGCGCGGAAGACGCGCATCCACGACGAGCCCTCAGGCGCCACCGTGGCAAGGCGGATCGTCGTCGGCCCTTGGGCGGAAGCTCGTTTGAAGTCGACATCGGGGAGAATGAAGGCCGCCAAGAGGAGCGGCAGCCCGATTAGCAAGATTTTTCGATTCATGGTTCTGCCTTCAATTCGTTCGGTCGCTCGTTCTTCGACGCACGAGCGATTCGATTATTCACTCTTCTCTTCGCTGGGCGCATCACCCTCTGAAGCGGCCCCCTCGACGGAATCCATTCCGCCGTCGGCGTTCCACTCGTCCTCGCCTCCAAAATCATCCTCGATCTCGGGGAGGAAGAACTCGTCGATCTGTGTGATGTAGCGGGCCGCGCGCCGCTTGGCGACTTGGTTCGTGAAGCGTGCGGAGGGGATGCCATCCCGCGTCTCGAGCACCTGCCGCATCAACTCGATGAAAAGCGCGCGATCGTTGCGCTTTACCGCGTAAAACCGGCCCATATTCACAACGGTGAGGAGATTTCCGCCGCCCGAGATCTCGATGGATCGCTTGAAATACTCTTCGGCTAAATCGAGATCCGGGTTCATCCCGTTCACGGTGATCATCGCGAGCATCATATAAGCAGCGCCGTTGAAATAGGTCTCGTCGAGCTTGAGCGAGTGCTTCACAAGCGCTTCGACGTAGGGCAGATCGGCCACCGCCGTCATATCGTCCTTGGACGCGTTGATCCAGTTGCCCCATGCGTAACCCGCCCAAAGGAGGAGCTCAGCGTCCTTTTCCTTCTTGAAGTTCTTCTCGAGCCAAGCCTCGAAGCCTTCGACTCCCTCGGCCATCGCTTCCTCCATCCCGCCCTTCTTGAGCGAGATGAGGTAGCGTCCGAGATCCTTCGCCCGCTGGTAGAGATAACGCGCGCGATCGCGCTGGTACTGCGCCGTCTCATAATCGCCCTCGACCTCGGCGATCTCCGCGAGATCCTCGACGACCGCATAGGTATAACCGACGTATGCGCGCATCAGTGTGAGGAGAATCACCTCATCCTCAGGGACGATCGTGAGCATGCCCTCGAATTGGATGATGCTCCCCGGCATCGTCGACGTCGCGAGCTCGTAGTCCCAATGGCTCTCGAGCGCGATGCTGGCTCGGGCCGTCGTGCGCGCCGTCGCCTTTACAGCGAAGGCTTGGATGTCGCAGCCCGTAAATAGGAGGAGGAGGATCAGTGCGGTGAAGCTCGTCTTCATGGAGCGGGGGTCGATCATAATAGACCTTGGTACCGGCATCGCTCTGTATTTGTCAATGGCAGAAGGCATCCGGCGGCGATGAAGCGCATTTCGTTCTTGAACGCTTTGAGGTGCTCTGGCGTGCGCCTTCCCGGAGGGCGCTTGACGTCACGCGCCGAAAGTGCGCAATTTGAACGAGTGATCCAACGACTTCTCGGTCTCTCCTTCGCCTCGGTGCTTCTGCTTCTTTTTGCTTTTTCGGAGCAAGCCGAGGGCGCCGCCTCCGAGGCGCTCACCCTCGAGGAGCTCATCGATCGGGCCGATTGCATCGCGCACGTCCGCGCGGATGCGGCACGCTCACGCTACGACGGAAGGCGGATCGTCACAGAGGTCGATCTCTCCGTCGAGCGGCCGATCGCGGACATCTCTAGCCGCCGCAAGTTGCGTCTCCTTGTCCCAGGTGGCGTCGTGGACGGGATCGGAATGCGCGTTGAAGGTGCACCACGCTTTCGTTCGGGCGAGGAGGCCGTCGTCTTCGCGACCGAGACCGAGCGAGGGCTTCGGACAGTCGGGATGTCTCAGGGAGTCTTCCCCGTCGAGGCCCGCGGTGAAGCGCGCCTCGTCCATCCAAGCGGACGCGGCTTGGCGCTCTATCGACGCGGCCCCAACGGGCGGCTGATGCGGAGCGCGGGCGCCATCGAGGCGCCGATGCCCCTTGAAGCGTTCATCGCGCGCATCGAAAAGAGCTTGGAGCCGAGATGAAAAGCCTGCTCAAACTCGGCCTCCTCGGTGCGATCTTCGCGATGATGCCTCGATCGAGCGCTGAGGCGTACTGCCTTATGACAACCGAATCTTCGAATTCGAATGATGCGGATGGCTGCGTGATGGAGGGCGAGCTCGTTCGATGGCGGCGCCCGTGCATCGCGCTCTCGCTCGACGATCGGGGCTCGCGCGATCTCGATTCACCCCGCGTTCGGGCGGCGATCGAGAGAAGCTTCAGGGCGTGGATGGAAATCGACTGTGGTGGCGGGCTCCCCGCATTCAACGTCAGACTGAACGACGCCACCACGCGTTGCCAATACGCGGGCTTCGATTTCAACGGTCCGAACGCCAACACCATCGCCTTCGTCGATAACTTCGAAGAAGAGGGCTACGACGCGACAGCCTTTGCGGTGACCATCGTTTGGTATTCCGTCGAGACGGGGGAAATCTTCGATGGCGATCTCCTCATCAACGAAGACTTCGCCCCCTATACGATCTGCTCCGATTCGGGATGCGAAGGCGATGAGATCGATCTCATCAACGTCCTCACGCACGAGGCGGGGCACTTCTTCGGCCTCGCGCATTCGGATGTGATCCCCGCGACAATGTACCGCCTCGCTCCGCGCGGTGAGATCGAGAAGCGGAGCCTCCATCCGGACGATCGCGAGGGGTTCTACGCGCTCTACTCCGAGCCTCTCAATCCGAGCTGCTCATTTTCGCCCATCGGCGGGCTCGCCGATCGCTGCGCGGGGGACGCGCCTCCACCCACGAAGAACGGTCGCTGCGACGCGAGCGGAGGCGAATTCGCCGGTAGCCTTCTTCCGCTTGCGTTCGTGCTCTTTCTCTATCGTCTTTGGCTCGGTGGCCGCATTAAGCGCGCGCTTCACCCCACGGCACGTGCATAGAGACGACGTCGCGCTCGGATTCAGGTCGCCCGCTTCGCACGGGATCCAGTGGATTCAGTCGCTCTCGAGGATCACGAATTCGACGCGGCGATTCTTCGCCCGATTGGCACTTGTGATGTTGGGGACGAGCGGCCGCGTGAGTCCATAGCCCTTCGCGATAAGACGCGATTCCTCGACACCATTTCGAATCAGCCAAGCCCGGACGGATTCGGCGCGATCCTGGCTTAGGCGAAGGTTCAGCTCGGCCCCGCCGCGATCATCGGTATGTCCTTGGATCTCGAGGAGACGGATCTCGGGGTTTCGGAGGATCACGTCAGCAACCTCGAGCAGGAGCGCATTGCTCGACTCGAGGATTTCCGCGCTATTGGTCGCAAAGTTGATCTGGCGTCGGATCGTGATCTTCTTCCCGCGAAGTTGCGCGAGAGCACGACTGGGGCGCGAGATGAGGGTGATCTCCCGCTCGGTTGTCTCATTTGCGGAGATGACCAGCTCGTCGGTTTTGATGAGGAAGTTCTCGGCCTCGACGCGGACCTGATAGGTTCCGGGCTGAAGCCCCTCGGCGCGAACGACGGGTTCGACGCTGGTGCGGAACGCGCGATTTTCTGGACCGCTGATTTCGACGTTCGCGCCCGTGACGCCGGAGCCACTTTCGTTGACGATGCGGAGCGTCAGGTTTCCAACGCGCGGTTTGGCGATGAGCTCACAGCGCACCTCGACGACGCGCGGCTCATCGGTGCGGGGCGTTTCGGCTCCCTCTCCTTCAGCGAGCGCTGCCTCTTCGGCCGCATCCAGAGCCGGCGCGCGCTCTTCACGCTCGGCGATTTCGGCGCTGCACGTCCCCGGCTCATAATCCGGATGCTCGATGCTCATTTCGACGAGGCCCGGCTCGAAGAGATAGCTCTTGAAGCGTCCCTCCTCCGCGACGAGCGGAGTCAGCTCGCGCCCCGTTAAGCGGACGATCGCGCGATCGATGGCGTGTTCCGTTCCCGCTTCGACCACAAGCCCGTGGATTAGAGCGCGATGTTCGACCGGCACCTCTTTTTCAACGAGGACATCGACTTCACGCACGACCTCGCGATTCGGGTCGAAGGCATAGGAGCCGCCAAAGCGAACCATCCAAGGTGCCGTGGGGGCGAGCTCCTTCACAATGGTGCGCGATCCAAGAACGCCGACATCGACCGCTGCAAGAAGCGCAAACCCTCGGACCTTGGGCTCGACGCGCACGCCGGCCGTCACCACCATCGGGAACGCCTTGCCGCCCTCACGATCAAGGCAGGCCTCCATGGGATGGTCGATCGCGAGACCGTCCGGGAGATAGAGGCAGTTGAAATCGCGCCGGTTCACCGGAATGCGCACATTCCACTCAGCGATGGGGCTGATGATCAGCCGCTCGATGGGCTCGATCGGGAATTCGAAACCGACACCAAGATCGACGAAATCCGTGCGGTTCAGTTGGAGGCCAAAACGCTCCGCCGCGTTGACGAGATGATCCTGTGCTTCGATGGGGCTCACGCCGCCGGGGCGGCCCTCGAGCGCCGCCCATCGCGCGTCCTCGACATCTTTTACGACGTTGATCGAGTTATCGAAGAAATACCCAACGTTGAGCCGCGCGACAATCGGCTTCGGCTTTTCGATAGCGCGGAGATCAAAGCTCAGGTTCGAGCGAAGCCCGACGCTCGTTCCCGACCCGCGAAGCCCAACGGAGCCGAGGCGATTGAGGAAACCCACACGGACATCGCCGCCAAAATTCAGGAACGGGAGGATTTCCCAAACGCCCTTCACCCCGAGCGTCGTATCGCCGAGGATCTGAAGGAGCGTAGGATCGATCGACTCGTTCGAGGCCGCCCAAGCGGCGATATTGGCGAAGATCTCAAGCTGCTTGATCGGAGTATACGAGAGCGAGAGCACGCCCTGTGAGGCGCGCGCCTGATCGCCGTCGGCAATGAAGCCGTCCTTTCGGAACATGCCGAAGCTGAGGCCGACGCGGAAGGTCCCCGGCGCACCCGTGCCTGCATCGACAATATGAACGCCGCCGACAGGGCCCCCGATGGTTCCATGGCGATGGAATGCGCGGCGGCGAGCTTCATCCAAATCGGGATCGCTCGTCACGCGCCCTTTCTCTCGCTTTCGCGCCCGCTTCGAGCTCTCCTTTGCCGTTGTGTCCGAGCTGGCCGCGCGAGTGTCGGCCTGCGCGACAGGCTCCCCCTCGCCGGTGCGCAGCGCGTCGGCGTCGGAGGAGGTCGCCTCCGCCTCTTCCGGTCCCTCATCGACAACCGGCTCACCAAAGGGATCATCATCGATGGGTGCCGCCGTCGTTACCGCACGCGGCGGCGTGGCCTCGAAGTCCGCGTCGAAATCATCCTGAGCGGCGGCCGTGGCGTACGGAAGCAAGAGTGCAGAGAAAACGAAGAGGAGGAGGGATTCCCGAAGCGTCCGCATTGAGCGTGGCTCCTTAACGAATGGAAGAAGAGCGGGGAGATGCCCCTAGGGCCTAGGAAAACTACCATTCTTTCGCGGAGCAAGTCCAAAAAGACTCAGAAATCTCGCCTTGCCGCGAAACCTCGCGCTCTCGCAGCGGTTCTTTCACAGCGTCCTCGCGGCGAGCGACTCAGCGCGCGGGCAGAACGACCGTGACCTCGCCGCTCGGCGGGATCATCACACTCCGCGGGCGCGGTCCACCCTCCCCCTCGCGGATGATCTTGGCGCGGTATCGTCCCCCCGGGACGCCGTCAATGGAGCACTTCCCCTTCGAGGTGGTGCAGCGAAACGAACGCCCGCCGTCGGCCGGGGAAAGCTCCACGGTCAAACCATCCGCCGCGCCCTCCGCACCCCGCACTTCCACGATGACGCGCGCCTGAGCGACCGCTGTCGTGGGCGAGAGCACCGGAAGAACTGCGAAGAGGGCGATTAGGAGGGAAAGGCGCATCGTTTGCTCTTCTGACGAGCATACGCGAGTTCAGATTCATCTTCCACTTCCCATTGCGCTGTCCGTGGAGCATCCTTTAAAAAACCGTGTGCACTCAGGCACGTTATGACGATCGTTCATTACGCCATCCCCTTTTTCTTCCTCACGCTCGCCGCGGAGTATTTCGCGGTTCGCAATCGTGTCGGGCTGAAGGGGCATGAGAAGCGCGATACCGCCGCGAGCCTCGCCATGGGGGTCGGCAGCCTCTTTACGAGCGCGGCGGCGATCGTTCCCGAGGTCGCAGCCTATCAATTCCTTTATGAATACAGGATCTTCGACCTGCCGAACGCATGGTGGGTATGGCCACTGCTTATCATCGCGGAGGACCATTCCTATTATTGGTTCCACAGGATGCACCACGAATCGCGCATTCTCTGGGCCGGGCATGTCACGCACCATTCAAGCGAGCATTACAACCTCTCGACGGCGCTTCGGCAGAGCTGGACCACGCAATTTACGGGCATCCCGTTCTGGCTGCCGCTTCCCATCCTCGGATTCGCGCCAGAGCAAATCCTCGTCGCCAAGAGCATCAGCCTCCTCTACCAATATTGGATCCATACGGAGTCGATCCGTTCCCTCGGTCCGTTCGAGTGGATCTTCAATACGCCCTCTCACCATCGCGTGCATCACGCAACCAACCCGCTCTATCTCGATCGGAACCACGGCGGGATCCTGATCATCTGGGATCGCCTCTACGGGACCTTCGAACCGGAGCATGAAAAGCCCCGCTACGGGATCCTCTCGCCGCTCGAGACCTTCAATCCGGTGAAGATCGCCTTCCACGAATGGGTGGATGTCTTTCGTGACGTGCGAAAGGCGAAAACCTTCCGCGGAGCGCTGAAACTGATCTTCGGGCCTCCCGGCTACCGCGAGGATGGGACGGGGCTTACCTCGGTCGATCTACGCCGTCTCGAGCTCGAAAGGCGCGCGCGGGGCGAAGGAGACGAATCTCCGCCGTCGGTTTCTTCGGGCGACGTATCCAACGAGCCGGCCCACGCCTAGCGCACACTCGCCCGCCCTGAGACGCGGCGAAGTGAAGGAAAGGCGAGGGCCCGAAACAAAAAGCGCTCAACGCGGGCGGCCGCCGCCGGAGCCGACCGCTCCGTAGGAACCGAGCGCTGAGCGCCATCGTTCGGCGCTTGTCGCCGCGCTTTCCTCAGATATCGAGGTTTCGAACGTTCAACGCGTTGTCTTCGATGAAGGCCCGCCGCGGCTCGACCTGATCGCCCATCAAGACGGTGAAGACCTCCTCGGTCTCGATCGCATCCTCGATGCGCACCTGGAGGAGCGTCCGGGTGTCCGGGTTCATCGTGGTCTCCCAGAGCTCATCCGGGTTCATCTCACCGAGACCCTTATAGCGCTGGATTGTGATGCCACGTCGACCGCGAGCGTCGATAAAATCGAAAAGCTCATCGCCGGATTCAAGCTCGGTCGGCTCACCGCTCTCTTTACCGTCCTTATCAAGGACGATCGCGACGAAAGGCGGCTGACCAAGGCCCGAGAGCCCCTCTTGGATGCTCCGAAGCTCACGGTATTCGGGGCCGCGGATGAACGCATAATCGATGAAGGTCATGCGCGGCGAGCCGCCGACCGTCGTTTCGACGCGGATGCGGTGGCTATCGTGCTCCTCATCGCGCTCAATCGTACAATCGAGCTGTCGAACATCTTGATGATGCTCGAGGAGATATTCGCGAAGCCCTTTGATGGCGGCTTCGACCTTCGCCTCATCGCGGAGCCCGTCCTCATCGAGATCCGTCCCGCGAACGAGCGCCTCAACGACGAGCGGATCGACCCGACGGCGCAGCTGATTCATGAGCCGGCGCCAGCGCGAGAGGTCTTGAACGAGGCGCTTCAGAGGCTCGCCCCCGAGTGAATGCCCTCCATCGACGCTCCGCACGACAAGGTTCTCCGTACCGCGATCGAGAAGGTAT
>JAAZAH010000172.1 GCA_012514415.1 Sandaracinaceae bacterium | reverse complement strand
AGCTGTTTCGGAACGAGATGATCGCGCGCGATATCGAGCTTTTCCTTTCGCGTATAGCCGGGGATCTCGATGACCTCCATCCGGTCCTTGAGTGCAGGAGGGATGGTGTCGCCGACATTCGCCGTCGCGATGAACATCACCTTCGAAAGGTCGTAAGGGACTTCGAGGTAGTGATCGCTGAAGGTATCGTTCTGCTCGGGGTCAAGGACCTCAAGGAGCGCCGCCGCCGGATCGCCGCGAAAATCGTGGCCGATCTTGTCGATCTCATCGAGCATGAAGACGGGGTTGACGGTCCCGGCCTTTTTCATGCCCTGGATGATCTGTCCGGGGAGCGCTCCAACATACGTGCGTCGATGACCGCGGATGGCCGCTTCGTCGTGCACGCCACCCAGGCTCATCCTGTGGAATTTCCGGCCGAGCGCGCGTGCAACCGATCGCCCGAGTGAGGTCTTACCCACACCCGGAGGGCCGATCAGGCAAAGGATGGGACCCTTTTTATCTTTCTTGAGCTTACGAACGGCGAGGTATTCGACGATGCGCTTTTTGACCTTCTCAAGACCCGAGTGATCCTCATCGAGGACCTTGCGGACCTGTGCGATATCGAGATTGTCCTGCGTCTCCTTGGTCCAAGGGACGTCGAGGAGCCAATCGATATAGGTGCGAACGACGGTGTATTCGGCCGAGCCGGCCTGCATCTGGCGAAGTCGCTTCAGCTGCTTCCGCGCGACTTTTTCGGCTTCACTCGGCAGCTCCGCCTTCGTGATGCGCTCGTCAAGCACATCAAGATCGCTCTGATCGCCGTCCTCCTCGCCGAGCTCCTCCTTGATGGCCTTGAGCTGCTGCCTGAGGACGTATTCGCGCTGGTTCTTGCCCATCTCCTCTTTGATTTGCGAGTTGATCCGCTCGCGCATCTTGAGGATCTCGAGCTGCCGCGTGAGGAGGCGGAGCACGCGATGGATCCGCTCCTTCGGATCGAGCACCTCGAGGAGCTGCGCTTTTTCGTCGACGGGTGCGTCGAGGTTCGCCGTCACGAGATCCGCGAGTTGTCCTGGATCTTGGATGGAATCGATCACCGCACCCGCATCACGCGGGAGCTCCTCGGGCATCAGCTGGATGACCTGCTTCGCCACGTCGCGGAGACTGAGCGCGAGCGCCTCGGCCTCGACATCCTCGGTCGTTTCCTCGACGACCTTGGTGGCGTGACCGCGCATATACGGCGAGGTTTGCGTCACGCGGTCAAGGCGGATTCGCGAAAGACCTTGAAGGATCAGGCTGTAGTTACCCGAGCTATGTTTGAGCGCTTTGAGCACGCGCGCGGCCACACCGACCTGATAGAGGTCGTCGTGCCCCGGATCGTCGGTTGTGGGATCGCGCTGTGCGAAAATCCCGATAATGGGCTGCTCGCCAGAGTCCATGTCTTCGACGAGCGCGACAGATTTCGCGCGGCCCACATCGAAGGGGGCCACGGCTCCCGGAAAGAGCACCGCGTTCCGGATAGGCAGAATGGGGAGCTCAAGTTCATCCGGGACGAGATCGGCGTCGTCGGGGGAGGGAGCTTTTTTCGTCTCGTCTTCGGACATATTCACCTCAAAAATCCGGCCTCATTAGGGGAAAGAGGGCGGCTATTTGGGACGATAATCAGCCCTATCGGCCTTCGCAACCCTTGGACTCTCTGGCGCCGTTATTTGATATGAATATCAATGAGATTCGTTCGATATTCTCCAGCCGGACGATTCGTAAATGGGATGGGTCGCCTCCCACTTGCGACCATGAACGTGAGCGTGATGTCGACGGGGGCCGGGAAATCCTCCGGGACGACGAGGTGCACGGTATCGCGGATGATCTGTCCGCGCTTGAAGCGATAGCTCCGATATCGCCCATTCATCGGGTGGTGACGCCCGTGGAAATTCCGCGGGATGCGCACGCCCCGAGGGCCCTCAACGTCGACGTAAAAGAAGAGATCCTGAGAGGTTTCACCGAGGACCTCGTAATAGAAATCGAGTTCGATCCGCTCGCCGCGCCGGAACTCCGTCTTGTTGATGTCGAAACCGGCGACGCGGAAGAGCCCGCCAACGACCACATCCACCTCGACGCTCATTTTTTCGGGGAGGGCACTCAGGAGGTTTTCGGCGACGACGACATCATCGCGCTGCTCCGGCCGATTGGTCTCGGCGATCCAGCTGCGAAGGAGCCCGAGGAGCTCGGCGGTGAGCTCGGGCCGTTCATCGCTAAGATCGTTATGCTCGAAGGGATCGTCCGTATGATCGTAGAGCCGGACGCGCCCGCTTCGCGGATCGTAGATCAGCTTCTCTTTCCCGCGGATGATGGCCTTTTCATCCCAGGGGAAGACGCCGTCGGGGAGCACCTCGCTGAAAATAAGGCGATCTTCGAAATCCTCGGCCTCCCCACCGAACATCAAGGGGAGAAGGCTTCGCGAGGGCGTCTCGTGCCGAAGCGGGATATTCGCGAGATTCGCGATGGTGGGCATGAGATCCGCGAGCGGAACGGGGAGGTGAATGTCTCCGCCGTCTTTTCCCGGGATGTGGATGAGGAGGGTCGAGCGGATCTCTTCGCGGTGCGTATTGTGGGAGTGCCCCGTGAGCCCATGCTCGAAGAACGCTTCTCCGTGATCCGAGTGGAGGATGATGACGGTCTCGCGCTGGAATTCAAGGTCTTCGAGCGCATCGATAAGGCGCCGAAGCTCTCCGTCGAGCATGCGGACCTCGGTGTCGTAGGCATCCACGAGCTCAGGGCCGTAGAGCGAGGGCAGATCGTCATGGAGGTAGGGCGCGTGCGTATGGAAGAGATAAGTCCACAAAAAGAAGGGGCGCCGATCGGTTCGTAGTTTTCGGAGTTCCTCGATGGCCCAATCGACGGTCCGCTCGCGAGGAGGCGTATAAAGGGGATCCTGCCGGAAGGAGAGAAAGCCCTGATCGAAGCCCTTGAACGGCTTGAAATAGTTGGTCCCGACGACGGCGGCTGTGCGGTATCGAGGGCGAAGCACTTCCGCGATGAGGACGTTTTCGGGGAGAAGCTCTGGGAAGAGGTACTCGGTGCCGTACGCGATTTGGCTCGGCATGAAACCCGTGAACGTCGAGGGGATGGAGCGGATCGAGCGGGAGCTCTGCGCGATGGCCTCGTGGAAGCGGTAGGAACGAGCGCACAGCTCGTCGATGAACGGCGACGTATCGCGCTTGTATCCGAAGCAGCCGAGATGGTCGGGGCGCAGCGCATCCGCGGTAATGAGGAGGATGTTGGGCGCTCGATCGAAGAGCCGCCCCTCGTAATAGCGTCCATCGCTCATCGAGGAGACTTCGGGGCCGCCATCGCCTGCGAAACAATCGGAGTCGATCCCATCGCCCGCGGGATCGGACGCCCCGGGATGGATGGAGGCATCGCGATCGTTGCAGTCCTCGCCGCCAAAGAGCGCGGAGTAGCCATCACCATCCCGGTCGGTGAGGGCGGTGGCGAGGCGGTAGAGCTGCTTGACGACCGGGAAGCGCTCCTCAACCCAGACGCGGTGGCGATAACGCGAGCCATAGCTGAACGCCGAGATGAGGATGAGAGCGAGCGAAAGAAGCGCGATCAGGGGTGCGATGCCCGCGCGGGGTTCCTCGATGCGTTTGTCGAGAACGAACGCGAGCACGATGAAGACGAGGAAGGAGGCGGGAAGGAGGAGCAGGTCGAAAGGGTGATAGACGTAGAAGATCGAGGGGAAGGCGATGAAAAATGCGGCCGCGGCACCGAGAATGAGGACGAAGCCAAGGCCAAGCGGGAGGGCGGGGCGAGCGAGCTGAGGTTGGTGCGCGAAGAGACGCCCAAGGAACGCACCGAGGGCGCAAAAGAAGGCGTAGGCAGCGACGGCGAGCACGACGAGCGAAGCCGTCAGCGCAAGGCTCGCGAGGACGGCGTTATGATAACGCGTCATGAAATGGTGGCTGAGCTGCTGCGCACCGAGGCCAAAGAGGCCGAGTGTGACAAGCACCGAGAGGGCTCGGGCGACGAGCTCGGGTTCGCGGCCAAAAAGCGGCGCGGAGAAGAGCTTTCCAACCAGGCTCTTATGAAAGAGTGGCGCCGCGAAGCTGACAAGGCCCGCAGCGAGGACGGCGCCGAGGAGGGCCGGGAGCAGGGTGAGTGCGAGGGAGTGGAGGCCGGCAAGCGTGAGGACTTCGATCCGAAAGGGCTCTCGGTGGTAACGGGAGACGCCGTAGATGACGTTCGCCAGGGTAAATCCGAGGCTTGTGATAAGCGTCGCGCGCGCATAAAGGGAGACGCGGCGGATGAAGAGCGGGGACATCACGGCCGTCCAGCTTAGCAGCTCTCGGTCCGGGCTCCGCCAGTTTTGCGAGGGCGCCTCGGGTAACGAGGGGCCGCACGCGTGACGGGGGAAAACGCCATCCGGGGCGGGAGCCCGCCCGCACATCCACGAGGAAGACTTCGGAGTCTGCGCGCGGTTGCCGCCGCGCCAAAATTCGCCATCGCGCGGCATCCGCTCTAACCTCGCAGCCGTGGTTCGTCCCTCCACAGAGCGCGATGGCGCCGCGCGCCTCTTCTTCGTCGACTCCCTCTTGGTGACGGTGGCGGCCTTCGTCTGCTTCATTCCCGGCCTAGGCGCGGAAGGCTTCCGCAACTGGGACGAGGGCCTTTATTGCGCCGCCACGCGCGAGATGCTTCGCGAGGGACATCTCCTTTACGCCATCCATGATGGCCTCTTCGACGCGTACTACGGAAAGCCGCCGCTCATCAACTGGCTTCATATGCTGAGCGTCAAGGTCTTTGGCTTTACGCCCTTCGCGTTCCGGCTCCCCTCCGCGTTCGCCGCGGCGATGAGTGTGTTCTTCGTCCACCAGATCGCCTCGCGTCATCTTGGGCGCGCGGCGGGTGCATTCGCTGGACTCCTCCTCCTCCTCTCACTCCCCTATGCCGAGCTCGGTCGTCAGAGCCTCATCGAACCGCTCCTCGGACTTTTCGCGCTCGTCGCCCTCGGCGCCCATCTCCACGCGATGCGCCCGGACGGAATGCGTTGGGCCGTCGTCTCCGGGCTCGCCATCGCCGCCTCCATCCTTGCCAAGCAGGTCGTGGGGGCGCTGCCGCTCTGCGCCATCGTCTTGACCGAAGCGGTCCTGAGGCGACCCAAAGCATTGACGCGACTCGCGCTTGCGGGAGGGATCGGTCTTTTGGTGAGCGGCCTCTGGTTTTCCGCCGTCTACGTCCGCGTTGGCCCGCTCCTCTTTGAATCCTTTGTGGGCGACCATCTTATCGGGCGCGTTTCCGGGGTTTTCGAGCAGCACGGACGCCGCGCCATCGACTACGGACAAGAGCTCGAGCTGAACCTCTACCACCTTCCGATCATCGTCGCGATCCTCGGCGCGGTGAAGCTGGTCATCCAAAGAGAGACGCGGCCACTCGGCCTCCTTTTTGGAAGCTACGCATGCTTTCACTACCTCGTTTTTGGCGTCCTCAGCCGGAACTTCCTCCCGTGGTATCTCTACGCCGCGATCCCATCCGCGGCGATCTTCGCCGGAGGGCTCTTCGGTAAAGGGAGCGGCTTTGAGCTTCGTGCGCTCATCCTCGGCGCGCTCTCAGCGAGCGTCGCGTATTTCCTTCGCGTCGATCCGATCCCCTCCGCGCTCTTCGGGGTCTTCCTCGCCCTCCTTTACGAGCCCCTCTCGATAAGGCGATATGCGCCGAGCCTTACGCTCTTCATCGCGTTGGCGCTCGTCCTTGGCCCGCTCAAGCCCCGGCCGACTGAACCCCTTCCGCGCGCTTTTCTCGAAGCGGTCGATCGCGAAGACGCTTTGCTCCTGCTCGCGAACCGATATCAGTTCACCTATCAATGCCACCTTCCCGAGGTCGAAGTGCGCGTTGTGGGGGACGGCTGCGTCGGGATCCACCGCATCGTTCGCACGGAATCGCCGAACGATCTGATCCTCGCGCCCGGTCTGAGCGTCTGCGAACTCCATCAGCGCGGCTACTCCCTCCGCGTTCGTCAGGACGGGTACCGTCTCTACTCAAAAAGGCAAGCTGAGGCTCAGCGGCAATAGCGATCGCGGCCCCGCTCCTTGGCCTCATAGAGCAGGCGATCGGCTCGCTGATAGAGCGCATCCGGCGTCTCGTCCTCGCCCGACCACTCGGCGACGCCGAGGCTGATCGTCGCTTGGATGGTGAGGCCCTCGTAGATCACGCGGAGTTTGCGGATCAGCTCGCCCAGATCGCTCGCCAGATGACAGGCGCCGTCGAGATCGGATTCGGGACAAAGGATCGCGAACTCTTCACCGCCCACCCGAGCGAGGATATCGTCGCGACGGAGCCGCTCGCGGATTTGAGCTGCCGCTTCTTTGAGGACGGCATCGCCGGCGAGATGGCCGAATTGATCGTTGATCTCTTTGAAATGATCGAAATCGAATAATATGAGTGAAAATTTGCGACCATATCGAACAGAGCGCGAGTGCTCCCGCGCGAGCTCCTGCTCGAAATGACGACGATTGTAGGCTTGCGTGAGCGGATCGAGCGTGACGAGGCGGTAGAGCTCTTCGTGATAGGCGCCTTCGGCCGCACCCTGAATGAATTTGAGTGTGATCTGTCCGATACGGATGAGGTCGCCGTTTTGAACGAGCGCGCGATCGATTTTGCGTGAGTTGATAAACGTGCCGTTTGTCGAGCCAAGATCGCGGACAAGATACCCCGCGACGCACGGTTCGATCGAGAAATGAAGGCGACTCACGCTATCGTGCTCAAGGCAGATTCCACATTCCGGCGAGCGTCCAACGATCAGCCCTTCGGGCCCGATCGGCGTCGGCGGCTGAAGGTCGGCACCCCGCAGGATCACGAGCGAAGCGACCTCGCCATCGGTCGGGCTCGATAGCTCGCCCGCACTCGTGATGAGCGTCCGCATGGGATCGGTGAGTCTTTCTTCGCTGGGCTTCATGGACCGGAGGGGGCTTTCGAATCCATTGCTCCTCATGAGAGAGGCCTCTCGCATGGGAGATCCACATGGAGGATCGGACGTCAGATCCTCAATGTCAACGCATACTATCGCGGATCTTCCGCACCGCATCCCGAGCATCTTCCCCCAACCCTTCGCGGAGATAGATGCTGGGCGCGCTGTCGGCGTCAGGCGGGGAATAAGGGATTGTCTTTGAAATGTCGAGCCCCCATCGATAAAAAGACATCCTCCTCAGGCGCGAATGAACCGAAGCGCGTGAGTCTGATTGGACCGCCCCTCCATTGCCTGAATCTCGCCGCGCTCCTCATCGAAGCCGGGTCGGCCGAGGATTGCAGAAGCGAGCCTCTTTCCCTTTTCAACGCCGGGTTGGTCGAACGCATCGATGCCGTACAGCTCTCCTGCGAACGCCGTTGCCGCCTCGAAAAAGAAAAAGAGCGCGCCGAGGTGCACTTCATCGAGCCGCGAAACGCGGACCGTCAGGTTCGGTCGCCCATCGCTCGCGAGGGCGAGGCTTGTCCCTTTTCGCTCGGCGTCGAGGATCTCCTTCATGCCGAGCCCCGCGAGGTACTCAAAGGCGCCTTCTTCGCGCGGGACGACGAGATCCTGAGAGGGCGCTTCGACCTCAACGAAGGTGATGAGTTTATCCCGCGGCCCCTCCATGAAGAGCTGCACCTGGGCGTGCTGATCGGTTGCCCCAACGGCGGGCAGCGGCGTGGGCCCAATCTCGAGGGCTTCACCCCCGCGACCTCGCCGCTTACCGAGGCTCTCGGCCCAGAGCTGAACGAACCAAGCGGCAAATGGCCGGAGTGCGTCGGCATAGGGCATCAGAACATGGATGGGGCGCCCATGGCGCGTATGGTGGAGGTGGTGGAGCGCAGCGAAAAGCGCTGCGGGGTTTTGGCGGATATCGCGCGTCTCGGAGAGCTTGCGCATCCAATCGGCTCCATCGAGCAGCGAGTCCAGATCGAGGCCGAGCAGTGCCCCGGGAAGAAGGCCCATCGCGGTGAGCACGCTGAATCGGCCGCCGATATTGGAAGGGATCGGGAGGGCGCGAAGGCCCTCTTTCTGTGCGAGCGCTCGAAGGGCCCCCTCCTGCGGATCCGTGACGATGAGCGTGCGCTCGCGAAGACCCTTTTCGCCTATGGCCCGCCGAAAGACGTCCCTGGCGACGAGGAAGCTCGCGGCCGTCTCGATGGTGCCGCCGGATTTACTCGCCGCAATCAGGAGGGTCTCGCGTGGATCGAGGCGGTGAAGTAGTGCGCTTAGAACGAAGGGATCGCTATTGTCGGGAAAATGAATCCGAGGGGAGCCTTCTTTCGGCTCGTGAAGGGCGTGTGGGCCCCGGAGCGCTTCGATGAGGGCGCGCGCCCCAAGGCTCGAACCGCCGATGCCGAGGACGATCACTTCGCGATGTGGCGGAAGCGACGGAAGGAGCGCCTCGATCTCTCGGACGATGCGTCGGTCGCTTGCTGAACGAAAAAAGCCGAGCTCACCGCCGTCCGCGCGTGTGATGGTCGCGCTGACGGCATCGCTCACGCGCTCGGCCTCCGCTTCGAGCTCTCTCTGGCTCAAGCCCCCTCGCGCTCCGATCGTCTCACTCATCGCGAGGGAATAATCGAGGTCAAAACGGATCGGGTGATGATTCAATGTGGGCCTCCTCCGCAGGCGACTGCCCGCTTAAGCGCATCGATTGAAAGTAAATGTTTCAGGACGCCACCCTCGAGCTGTGCTCCGCACTTCGACATCGATTCGCTCCGCGTCGCATTCCGCGCGTGGGAGAGAGGCTGCGGGAAGCTTAGCGAAAAATGCGATTCAGAGCGCAGGGAATGAGCAAAAGTGGTCATTGAGCTCCTGAGAACCCACGTATCATGACGCCGGGGGACCCCCGTTATTCCGAAGAACGGCGAGAACCGCGCTTTCTTTTGCGGGTCCTTTCCCCGCGCTCGGAGCCCCAATTCGCTGTGCTCACCACTTTGCGGACTGCCAAGGATTGGACGAAAGCCTCCAAAACGGTGTTCAATAGAAGGAGGTCGATGCTTCCCACCTCCGATACTCAGCGGATCCTGCCCCGACGAATCGTACGGCGGACGTTCGCCTCGCTCGTCTTTGCGCTCTCGCTCGTTGGGTGCGCGCTTGCTCCGGCGGCGCGGGTCGGGAGCCCCGGCCCGCTGCGCGCAGAGCTGCCCGGAGGCGCCTCGGCCGATGCGCCTCTCACGGCTGGGAGCGCTGAAAGCGAGGAGCCTCGTCCGCAGCGGAACGAAGTCGCAACGCTCAAGCCAAGTCCAAGCGCATCGCGAGGGACGAGTCGCGGCACCTCGAAGCGTCCCCCGGCCAAATCCTCGAGCAACCGAAGTCCCTCGCGACCCTCAACAAGCCGAACTCCGCACAAAGCGGCATCCGTAGAGGGGTCCTCATCCACCGAGCCGAGCGCGTCCGCGAGCGATGCTTCGAGCGATGAAAACCGACGCGAGATCGCAGAAGCGAGCGAATCAAGGTCGAGCGCGCGCGTCGAGATCACCCCGCCGAGTTTCGATGTCCGCGGGCTCAGCCGCGATGAATGCGCCGCGTTCTTGAAGCGCGAAGGCGTGGCATACGATCGCGCAGAAGGCCCCGAGCGGACGGCACTCTACGTTCGGCCCAAAGGTCCCATCGGCGGCGTCGTCTACGAGTTTGACGGGCGGAGCGCCGTACACGAGGTGATGGATTGCCGGCTCGTCGCGGCCCTGGTTCAGTGGGGACCGCGTCTGCGTTCGCTCGGCATCCAAAAGGTTCGACACATCTCGGCCTACCGACCTGGGGCGCGTGTCGCACGAACGGGGAGACCGAGCGGCCATGCCTCCGCGCTCGCTCTCGATCTGCGTTATATCGAGTTGGAGGACGGACGCATCCTTGATGTGCTCGAGGATTGGGGTGATCGAAAAAAGGGCGCCGCACCGTGTGAAGAGGGGAGGGGCGCAGGCGATCCGCACCCTGAACTCCGCCGTCTTGTTTGCGAGACGATCGATGACGGCATCTTCCAGACCATCATCACGCCGCATCGCGATACGCTTCACGACAACCACGTCCACCTCGAGCTCGTGCCCGAGGTGGAGTGGACCTATGTGCGCTGAACCTCAGGCTCTTGCCGAAGCGTAGGACTCGACCGTGCGCGCGAGCTCCTCGAGAAGCCTTCGGAGCTCGCGATGATCCTCCATCCGGTAGCGCGCCTCGTTGCCTTTGCCGCCGATGTGGACGGCGAAGGCCGACTCGGGGAGCGCGCGATATAGATCGAGATCGGTGCGATCGTCGCCCGCCGCGAAGATGAACGCGCCCCGCGCGCACTCCGCGAGCACGCGTTCGACCGCGATCCCCTTATGGACTCCGCGGGCTCGGATCTCGAGCACCTTATGACCGCGGAGGATCTCGACTGGATAGGTCGAAAACTCATCGACGAGTGTCGCTCGGAGCTCTCTCGCCCGCCACTCTGCATAATCCTCATCGGCTCGCCGATAGTGGAAAGCGACGCTTGTCGCCTTCCGCTCCACCTCGCATCCGGGGATCTCTTCGGCGAATTCTTCGAAGATCTCGGCGGCGGGCTCCATGAAGGAGAGGTCGAGCTCGGTCGAGGGGCGAAAGACTCCTCCACGTTCTTTGAAGTACGCACCATGCTCGGCGGCGAGCGAGATGGGGAGCGCGCCAAGCCACGTGTCGAGCGTTCGGTGATCGCGTCCGCTGACCACGCAGATCTCGGTCTCGGGCAACCGAGCGAGGCGCTCAAGTAGCACAAGGAGGCTTGCGTCGGGGATCGCCTCATGCGGCCTCTCTTCAATCCTCCTGAGGGTCCCATCGTAATCGAGGAAAAGATAGCGTGAAGGCGCGGCGCGCGCGGCGCTCAGGATCTTGCGTGCGACGGGCTCGTCGACGCGTATTGAGGGCTGCCGCGGCTGATTCTCTTGGAGGTGCTCTTCGAAGTCGCGACAAAACTTCTCGGCCCACGCTTGAGCGTCGAGTTGGCGCACTCGCCTCATCATCACGCGCATTCTCTCTTCGCGATCCTCGGGGCTCAGCTCGAGTGCATCTTCGATCGCGTCTGCGACGCCTTCAATATCCGAGGGGTTGATGAGAAGCGCGCGCGTGAGGCAGGTCGCCGCTCCCGCAAATTCGCTGAGGATGAGGGCGCCTGGGGGGATGAGCTCGCGCTCTGCGTAGAGCTGCTGCACGGCCACGAATTCTTGCGCCACCAGGTTCATCCCATCGCGACGAGGGGTGATGAGGGCGAGGT
>JAAZAH010000171.1 GCA_012514415.1 Sandaracinaceae bacterium | reverse complement strand
GGAAAGGCCGGGCCACGAGATCTTGAGCGCCACGGAATATTGCCGATGTCTGAAATCGAAGATCCGGTCGTCCCCATCCTCCACGACCCCCTCAAAGCAACCCAAGAAAGCCAATCCGAGCCCGAGGCCCCGCTCGGGCCCTATGACGAAGCCGTCCTTGAGGGTGAGCGCCTGCGTGCTCGACCCCGCACGGCAGCGGGCCCCATCCAGATCGCAAAGCAGCACCATAAGGGGCGAATGACGGTCTGGGAGCGGATTGACGCGCTTAAAGACCGCGGCACGGAGCCGACTTTCCTATATCAGAACTGGGGAAAGAACCTCGACGGCGCCTCGATCGTCACCGGCATCGCCAAGATCAACGGGCGCGATGTGGCCATCTACGGTCACGATTTCACGGTTCGCGCCGGCTCGATGGATGCGACCAATGGGCGGAAGCTGGCGAACCTCATCTATCTGGCCGGTGAGCGAGGCATCCCCCTTGTGGGTATGAACGACTCGGCTGGCGCGTTCGTTCCGGCGGGTGTCGGGGGTTTGGACGGCTACGCCGAGGCCTTCACTGCGCTTCGCAAAATCAACGGTGTCGTGCCGAGCGTCATGTGCATGTTCGGCTACAACGCGGGTGGTGGCGCGTACCTCCCCCGTCAGGGCTCGTTCATGATCCAGCCGAAGAATACCTTCTTTGGCCTCACGGGTCCTGGGGTCGTCAAGAGCGTTCTCGGTGAAGACGTGACCCCCGATGAGCTTGGCGGCCCGGGTGTCCACGGTCAGTCCGGAGTGGTCGATCTTACGGTCGACGATGAGATCGGCGCGCTCCGTACCGCGCGACGCCTTCTCGCCTACATCCCAAGCAATAACAGCGAGCTTGCGCCCTTCCAGCCGACCTCCGATCCGGTCGATCGTCCGACGACCGAGATCGCGACGCTCCTCAGGAAGGCCTTCAACTCGCCGACCGGCTTCAACACGCCGATCGACGTAAGCATCATCATCGCGCAGGTCTGCGATCACGGCGATTATTTCGAAATCCAGCCGCAGCGCGCCAAAAATGCGATCACCGCGTTCGGCCGAATCGGCGGAAATGTGGTCGGCTTTATCGCCAACAACAGCGCGTATGCGTCGGGCCAGATCGACATCGCTGCGGCGTATAAGATCGCCCGCTTCACCCGCTTCTGTAACCTCTACAATATCCCCGTCGTCTTCTTTGAGGATACGACGGGCTTCCTCCCGGGGACGGATCAAGAGCGAAACGGTATCGTTCAAGCGGGACGCGCGATGCTCGATTCGATCATCGATATTCGTACGCCGCGTCTCCTTTGCATTATCCGGAACGCCTTCGGTGGCGCCTACGCGGCGTTCAACTGCTATCCGACGGGGGCGGACCATGTGATGGCACTGCCGACGACGCGTGTCGCCGTGATGGGCCCCGCCGGTAAGGACTTCGTTTATAAGGACGAGCTCCGCGCGGTCCGCGCCGAAGCGCAGGCCATGTTGGCCGAGCGGCTTGGAGAGCTCAAGGCGAGTGGAACCCTCGATGAGGCCTCCCGCGCCTCCGCCGAGCGTGAAGTCGGCGATTGGCTCAAGGCGAAAGAAGCGGAGTTTAACCAGCGCTACGAGCGTGAGCTGATGAATCCGAAGGAAGCGCTCAGCCTCGGCTCGATCTCCGAGATCGTTCAGCCCGAACGGCTCCGCGCCTCGCTCGCGCATAACCTGCAATTCTTCCTCAGCCACTACACGCCCGGGCCGATGCAGGGCGTCCAGCGTGAGTTCCATTGATGACCCGCCTTATGGATTATCCGCCCATGAAGAATCCCCTCATTCATCGTGACCGCCGCCTCTCGCGCTCGAGCTCCGCATGGGTGCGAAGCTTTTCCTGCGAGGATATGGGCGTGCTCATTGTCTGCCGCGGCCCCATCCGTAAGGAAGCGATCGATGTTTTCCGCGAGATGGGCATCCCCCGCGTCGGGATCCTGCTCTCCGAAAAGGACAGCATCGTTTACCCGCGTGCGCTGGCGCCCGAGATCCGCGATCTCGACCCCTCGCATGTCCACCACGTGCCTGATTATACGGGTGTGACGCGTGAGGAGCGGCTGGAGCGCATCGCGCAGATGATCGAGATCTGCCGTAAACACAACTACGACACGATCTTCGCCGGCTACGGCTTCATGGCGGAAGATGAGGAATTCGTCCGCACGCTCGAAGAAAATGGCATCCGCTTCATGGGACCGTGCAGCCGGACCGTGCATTCCGCCGGCTTTAAAGATGAGGCGAAGAAGACCGCACTCGAAAACAACGTCTCCGTCACGCCTGGCGTGAACGATGCGACTGTCCGGACTCTTCTTCATAAGGCGGGCGGGACGCTCGAAGGGCTTCGCGCGCTCGCTGAAAAACACGGGCTTCAGGTCGCCGCGTTCGAAAGTCCCTCACTCGATCTGAACGCGAAGGCGGCGGCTCTCCTCGATGCGAGCCATGCCAAACCCGTCGACCTTTTCACCATCGACGAGCTTGGTGAGCAGATCGAGCGCGAATGCCGTGAGATCCTCAAGGAGTTCGAGGGAAGTCGCCTTCGCCTCAAGGCAATCGGCGGCGGCGGCGGTAAAGGGCAGCGCATCCTCTCGAAGCCCGAGGAGGCTCCGGCGCTTGTCCGCGAGATCCTCAACGAGGTGAAGGCGGCCGGCGTCGGCGACAATAAGAACATCCTCATCGAGCTCAATATTGAGCAGACCCGCCATAACGAGATTCAGCTCATCGGCAATGGCGAGTGGTGCATCAGCCTCGGAGGAAGGGATTGCTCGCTGCAGATGCATGAGCAGAAGCTCCTCGAAGTCTCGGTCACGCAGGAGGCACTCAGCGAGGAGATCGCGCGCTCGCGCGCCGAGGGGCGTGAGGTTCGCGCCAAATCGCTCGAGGAAGATCTGGCGACGCTCCGCCGCATGGAGGAAGAGGCCGAGCGCTTTGGTGTGGCCGTCGGACTCGATAGCGCGAGCACATTCGAGTGCATCGTGAGTGGCCCGCGTCATTTCTTTATGGAGGTGAATACGCGCATTCAGGTCGAGCATCGCGTGAGCGAGCTCTGCTATGCGCTTCGCTTCCGTAACCCCGACAATCCCGAGGATTATTTCGACGTCGAATCGCTCGTCGAGATGATGGCGATCCTCTCGCGCCATAAAGAGCGTCTTCCGCGACCCGAGCGCATTCGCCGCGAGGCGACCGCCGTCGAGGCGCGCCTCAACGCGACGAACGCGGCGCTCCGCCCCCATGCGGGCGGTGAGATCATCGCCTGGTCCGATCCCATCGATTGCGAGATCCGCGATGATCAGGGCATCAGCCGTAAGAACCCCGATACCGGACTCTTCATGCGCTATCGCCTCGCGGGTGCGTACGATTCGAATATCGCGCTCCTTGTGACGACCGGCGGGACGCGAGAGCAGAGCTACGAGCGGCTCGCCGAGATCCTCCGCTCGACCGAGCTACGCGGCCCGGACCTCGAGACGAACCTCGAGTTCCATTACGGCCTGGTGCATTTCTTCCTTTCGTTTGATGTGATGGCGAAGCCGACGACGGCCTTTGTCGTCCCCTACCTTACGCTCGTCGGCCTTCTCAAAGAGCAGGTGAACGGCGTCGATTTCGAGCTCGCTTTCAATGAGCTTTGTAAGAAGGCTCAAGCGGCGGCGGCGCCCGAGGCCAAACGCGCGACCCTCGAGGCGTTCGAGCTCAAGCGCACGCTCCTCCTTCGCCCGCTCGCCCAGCTTGCTCACGATCCGCATCAGTTGAGCGCCATGCTCAGCCGCTTCCGCCGCGCGTTCGAGCTCGAGGGTGAGAAGGTTCGATTTGTCGAAAACCCGATCCGCATCCTCGACGAAGTCTACCGCCTCCTGCACCTCGAGCGGCGCGAGGACGCCTACGCCTCCTCGATGATCTGGGATCACGACGCCGATCTCCTCGAAGAAGCGCTCGCCTTCTACGCTAAGATCGAGGAGCGGTCCGGCGCGATGGCCTTCCATGAGCTCGACGCTCTCCTTCGCTCGAGCACGCCTCAATGGGGCTTCGAGGCGCCTCAATGGCGCGAGATCCGCGCAGCGCACTCTGGCTTCCAGCTTGGGATGGAGCTCCTCAGCTTCCTCCCGATCCTCGCTTCGCGCGCGGGCTTCTACGAGCTTCGCGTGAACGAAGACCTCACCTGTGAGATCCCCGAGCGTCTCAAAGATCGTGAGCTCTTCGAGCGGATGAGTCGCGTCCTCGTCCCGCCCCCGGTGATGAAGGACGATGAGATTGTCGCGGAGACCGGCGGCATGTTCTACGCACAAGAGACGCCGGGTTCGCCACCTTTCGTGTCGGTGGGCAGCGAGTTCGATAAGGGCGATCCGCTCTACATCCTCGAGGTCATGAAGATGTTCAATAAGGTGCACGCCCCGTTCGCTGGGCGGATCGACGAGATCTGCGTCGAGGGCGGCGAGGGCACCATCGTGAGTAAGGGCCAAGTGCTCTTCAAAGTCACGCCACGCGAGAAGGTGGTCGTCGAGGATCCGGCGGTCATCGCGAAGCGCATCCGCGAGACGACACTTTCGATCGTCTCCTCGCTCTAGCGGCTTGAGATTGTCGCCCGGAAGACGATCGCGGACGATGTGAACGGAGGAGCCGCCGCTTTGCCGCCTCAGAAGCGGGAGCGGCGGCTTTTCTTTAAGGGCGAGCTTCGGGTGGGCGCTTTTCTTCGAGTGATTCCGGGGGCTCGTCGAGGCCGCCCGGATGGAATGGATGGCAGCGCGCGATGCGCTTGATGCCAAGCCAGCTTCCTCGAAATGGACCGAATCGTTCGATGCAGGTTGCCGTATACCGGCTGCACGAAGGATAGAAGCGGCAGCTCTGCCCAAGCAGTGGCGAGAGCGTGATTTGATAGAGGCGAATCAAGGCGAGGAAAAGTGCCGTCAGCGCCCGTGTGAAGAAGCCTCGTTGGATCTCCTCGCTCATTTCGCACTCGATTTTGCAGCCCGATCGCGCGCGCGTCGAGTCGCGTTTATTCGGAGGAGCGATCCTTTGCCTTTGTACGTTTCGATCTCGCGCGGAAGAAGGCACCGAATGCGGCCGCAATCGCGAGATAGGCCGGGAAGGGTCCAACGAGCTCGAAGAGTGTTCGTCGTTCGATAAGGGGGAGCTCGGCGGCGAGGTTCTCACGTGTGAGGACGCCGCTTTCGGCAATGGTTGCGCCCGTCGGCGAGATCAACGCGCTCACGCCGCTATTGGTTGCCCGGACGAGCGCGCGATGGTGCTCGACCGCCCGAAGCTTGGCCATTGCGAGGTGGATATAGGGCTCCTGCGTATCACCAAACCAAGCATCGTTCGTGATGTTCACGAGGAGGTTGGGCCGCGCTTCGCGTACGGCCGAGCGCGTAAAGCGCGGAAGCACATCCTCATAGCAGATCAACGTCGAGATCCGCATCGCATCGAGGGTGAGAGGCTGTTTGTGCTCGCCTTTCGTAAACCGTCCCGAGTTCGGCGAGAGCTCGTAGAGGATCGGAAAGCGATCACCAAAGGGAAGGTACTCGCCGAACATAAGAAGGAAGGTCTTATCGTAGGTGCCGAGGATCTCGCCATTTGCGTCGGTGAGATAAGCCGTATTGTAGTAACGAAAATCCTCACCTTCGCCCCGCGTCGCGATCCCTCCGAAGAGGAGCGGGCTGCGGATGGGCCCGCGCACTCTTAGGCCAACGTTGTCGATCGATTCGGGGATTGCATAGTGATAGGCGGATTCGGGCCAGACGAGGAGATCGAGTGGTCCCTCGCGTTCGAGCTCGAGGCTCTGTTCGATATGCCGATAGTGCCCTTCGCGCGGGTCTTGTCGCTTATCGAAGATGCCCATATTCGTCTGGACGAGGCCCACCTTGACCTTGGGCGCGCTGGCGATTGCCTCCTCGACCTCCTGAACGCGATACACGCCGTAGCCAAGTGTGAAGAGGACCGATGCTGCAACCAGTGCTGGAAGGAGGCGAGGAACGCGCTCCTTCCTTAGGAGCGCGCGCCCGCATTCAAACAGAGCGCCGCTAACGCCGAGCATCACGGAGGTCAAAAGCCCTGGGCCGCCTAGGTCAACGATCTGCAGCGCGATGGGGAGCTCATGAAGCGTGACCGAAAGATGCGAAGGAAAGAGCGTCGGAAAAAACTCCTCAAGCGCGACGATGCCGACGATGAGCGTGAGCGTGGGGCCAAGACCTCCGCGGCGAAGCGGCGCATAGGCAAGCGCGAAGAGCGCGACGAGCAGCGCGAGATAGGCGTAGAAAGCGCTCGCGAAAAGAAGGCTCAGTTCAAAGCCATAGCCTGAGAAGGTCTCGAGAAAGGGCACGAGCCAGTGGTAACCGAGCCCATAGGTGACGAAGCCGTGCACGAAGCCGAGCGCGAAACGCCGTCTCTTCGACGCCGTCCGTTCGCGCTCGAGCGCGGCGAGAAGGGGGACGAACGCGATGAAGGCGAGAGGGTAGAACCCAAAGCCGGCCCAGCCGAGAGCGTGAAGTGCGCCACTTAGTACGACGAGCGCGAACGAGAGCGAGAGGCTTTGACGAGTGCCCACGAGGCCGGTTTAGCGTCTTCTTCCCCAGCTGACCACCGGTAAGGTCCGGCCGGAGGTCGGAGCGCGTGCGTCTGGCTCGCGTGCGGAGTCAGGGGAGGAGCTTCTCGCCGACTTCCTTGGCAAGCGATTCATCGTATTCGGGTCGGTGCGGAATCCGCATCCCTTTGACCACGGAAGGCCGCGAACCCACACGCTCGAGCCAATCCGAAAGACGCGTGAGGCCATCGATCGAAACGCCTGACCATTCATGGGTGCTTACCCAAGGATAAGTGGCCATATCGGCGATGGTGTACTCCTCTCCAGCGAGATAGGGCACTTCAGCGAGGCGTCCATCCAGCACCTCCAAAAGGCGTCGGGTCTCCCTCTGGTAGCGCTCGATGGCGTAAGGAATCTTCTCGGGCGCGTAGCGATAGAAGACGTTCGCTTGCCCCATCATTGGGCCGACACCCGCCATCTGAAACATCAACCATTGAATGGTGCGCGAGCGGCCCTTCCGATCACTTGGAAGGAATCGCTCGGTCTTCTCGGCCAGGTAAATCAGGATGGCGCCCGACTCGAAGACGGCGAAATCATCTTCGTCGCGATCGACGATGGCGGGGATCCGGCCATTGGGGTTGATCTTGAGGAACTCCGGACGCTTCTGTTCGAGCTTCGAGAGCGAGAGCTCGTGGACCCGGTACGCAAGGCCCATCTCTTCGAGGGCGATGGAGATTTTCTGGCCATTCGGAGTGGCGGCGGTATAGAAGTCGATCATCTCGCTTATAGGATAGCGGATCGGCTGGGCGAGTGACGAACGGCGCAATTTCGCCGCCCGGTGGCATCCCGTGTCGAGCCCCAGCAGCGGAGGTGCTCCCCGTCCGCACCCCTAGGGATGATTGGCTGTGATTTTTTTAGTGAGACTGTTCGAGGCTCCCGTTTGCGTGGAAAATCCTCGAAAATACGCAATTTTACCTCTAGATCCCGCCGTTGGAATTTGCAGAATGAAATGAGGCGCCTCGATGATCTGGGCGCGAGTGAATCACACGACGGGAGCATTTTGCATTCCGCAGGACGCGCGCCGCGATGTGCGCGCGAAAAGGGGGAACGATGGAGAGAGAAGAGAAAAAGGGGGCGTACGACAGCGCTCAGCGGGCGATCGCGAAGAGCAGCAACATCGTCACCATCGCGAAATATGTGCTGATCGGGCTTGGCGTGATCAGCGTCGCAGGCGGCGTCGTCGCGCTGATGCGTGGGGGATTGTCGGGCGCCATCACGCCCCTGCTCATCGGCGGGGTCTGCCTGTATATCGGCCTCCGCCAGATGTCGACTTTCGAGTCGATGATCGGCGACGCGAGCCAGCTGGTTGACGGTCTTGCGGCCGAGGCGCAGCTCGCGGCGAGCGGTTTGCCGGCGGAAGCGCTCGTCCAATCCATCCGCCAAACCGGAAGGATGGTGAACCAAAACCCCGAAGTACACCTCGCGCTGACGGTGGTGCATCCTCAGACGAACGCGGAGTATGCCGCCGAAATCATCACAGTGGTCGACCAAATCGCCATCCCCCAGGTCCAGCCGGGATCGCGCATCGCTGTGCGGGTCGATCCTTTGAACGCCCAGCGCGTGGCGCTCGCGCTTCACGAAAGCGCTCGATTGACCGCTTGAGCGGCGAGGAAAGCGCTCTTCGCCTTTGTCTCTTGCGCTTCGGCGCAGGATTCGCGTTCGCCGCACTCGCTGGCTCTCGGTATTTCACGCTTCTTTACCAAGCGGAACTCATCTATCGTTGCCGGGCGCGGCTTCTTTCCCCGCGCCCTTCTGCCGAGGAGCGAGACGCGATTTCATCATGGCCAAGACGAAATTTCACACGAGCTATGGGCCCTTTGCTTGCATCACGGGTGCTGGATCGGGGATAGGTGAGGCGTTCGCGCATGCGCTCGCTCGCCGCGGCTTGAACCTACTGCTCGCGGATGTCGACGAGGCCGCGCTCGATCGGGTTTCGCAGACCATTGGCGAAGAGCATTCCGTCGCGATCGAGCTTTTTGTTGGAGATCTTTCACGCGAAGACGACGTTCTGGCACTGGCCGAGCGCGCGCTTTTGCTCGAAGCCGGACTCCTTATCAGCAACGCGGGGGTTGCCTCTCTCGGGCCTTTCCTCGATCTCTCGCTCGATGAGCAGCTCAAAGCGCTCGATCTTCATTGTCGAGCGAGCCTCATCCTGGCGCATCGCTTAGGCGGCGCGATGCGCGCGCGGGGGCGTGGTGGAATCATTCTTCTCAGCTCGAATTCCGCGCTGCTCCATACGCCGCTCATCGCGAACTACGCGGCGACGAAGGCGTATACGCTCGCCCTCGCCGAGGCCCTTCACATGGAGCTCAAGGGCGAGGGAGTGGATGTGATGGCGCTTGCTCCGGGCATGACCGAAACGGCGGCGCTTCAGCGTTCCGGACTCGATTATGGAAAGGCCCGCGCGCTCATTCGGAGACCCAGCGAGATCGTTGAAGAGGCCCTCCAAGCACTTGGAAAGCAGCCCAGCTATATCTCGAGCGCGAGCGATCGCCTGGCGGCGCTTCTCCTCGGGCGTCTCCTCCCGCGTCGTATTGGCCTTCGCATCAGCAAGGCGGTGGTCGGCTATTTCTATCCGGCCATCGAGGGGCCGCGCTGAGATTCGGCAGCGAGTACCGCCCCACCATGCCAGCGCCGTGCACCCTCACCATAGGTGTGAGGCCTCTTCGGCCCAGCCGATAAGCCCGTCGAGCGAGATCTCCTCACCCTCCTCCAATCGCGCGACGCCCTTCCACGTCCCAAATGCCTGATGCGTCTCTGAGCGGATGAGCCAGAGGTCGGTTTTTTCATGCCTCAAATGAAAGGGCGTGAGCGCGGCGTCGATGTGCTCTGAACGAATGCGCCACGTGCCCTTTGGATCGCTTCGCTGATATTCCCAGCGCATGGCTTCGCTTAGATGGTGAAGCTTTCCGTCGACGAAGATGGCGTTTTCAGTGCTTCCTGTTTCATCGGTCCATTTTCCGCCGAGCTGAAGCCCAATGGAGCGTCCTCCGATGACGCCAAAGCCCGCGGCCCAGTTCCAAACGATCTGTCGCGGCCACTTGCCGCGACCTCGATCGAGCACTGCGAAACATGAATCACCCTGAAGGGTGATTTCTTCTTCATCGATCCTGACCGTTCCTTCGAGCGTCCTCGCGACGTCTTTTAGCGTGTATTGAAAGCGGACATCGCTCCACGGGACGACGACACCAAGTGCCTCGCCTCGGCTCGTCGCCACGGCGTCGACCTGGATGCGCTTGCCTTCGGCGACAATGCGCGTCTGTCTTCTTCCATTCGCCTCTCTCGCAATCTCTTCTTCGATGAACGCCATCTTGAGGCGCCCTAGAGCTTCGGCACGGCCGGGCTCGAGCGTATCGTCAAGACGCACTCCAATACCGAAAGGGAGGACACGCTCTTCCGAAAAATGCGAGCCATCACGCCGATCGAGAACGTAGATGTGGAGGAGTCCAGCATAATCAAGTGAGGCGATGGTCAGCCCGACAAGGTGCGTCTCGCTTACGAGCCCCCAATATTCCCAACGCTTCTTCCGTCCCCATCCTCGAAGGTTCGG
>JAAZAH010000170.1 GCA_012514415.1 Sandaracinaceae bacterium | reverse complement strand
CGCGTCATCGAGGGCGAGCTCGAGAGCTTCGGCTACGACTTCCTCAACATCATCCGTCGATCCTTTCTGAGAGGCTGAGCCATGGGAGGCGGAGACGATAGACGCAGCGGGATGAGCGAGATCAACGTCACGCCTTTCGTCGACGTGATGCTCGTCCTCCTCATCATCTTCATGGTCGCGGCGCCCATGCTCACGACGGCCGTCCCGGTCGATCTTCCAAAGACGAAAGCCGAACGTGTCGAGATTGAGCAGGACACACCCCTTGTGACAATCGACGCCGACCAAAAGATCTATCTTGGGAGAGAAGAGGTCGGTCTTGAGGGTCTCCGCGCCGCCGTCGCGGCGCATCCTGGCGCGATGGCCGAAGGCCGAATCTATATCCAAGCTGATGAGGTCGTGCCCTATGGTTATGTCATGAGAGCGTTCACCCAAATCCGCGAAGCGGGCGTCGAAAACCTCGCGCTCGTCACCGACCCAGCCGGAGGCGCGCAAGATCGACGCCTCGGGCTAGAATAAGGTCCGCGAGGCACGTCAGGATGGAGATCGCGAGCCGCGATTTTCGGCCTCTGAGCGCGCTCGGTAAGGACGTGACGAGCCCGGCCGAGCGCCTCGCCGGGTTGACCTCGGCCGCGCTCGGGCTGCTGGTCTTCTCGCTTGTCCTCTTTGCCAACCTCGGTCCGTCAAGCGAGCCAAGCGCCGAAGAGGAAGGCCCGAAGCCCACCGTCATCGAGGCCTCGTTTGTGCAGCTCGGGCGTGAGTTCGCGCCGAATGAGCTCCCCGATCGTCAGGTCGAGCGGAGCAGCCTTCATCAGGCCCCGCCCGTCGAGATCGCGAGCCCCGACGCGCGGCCAAAGACCGAGACGCCCGAGCCAGTCAAAGAGGAAGAGCCCGAGCAGCAGCCGCCGGTCGACTCCTACGAAGACATCCTCGATCAGCTCGGGAACCGCGCCGAATATTTCGACCGGCTGAGCCGCGCCGAGATGGAAGGCTCGCCCGATGGCGTCTCCGAGGGCAACCAGCGAGAGGGCGACGCCTACCGTGGGACGCTCTACGCGCTCTTTCGTCGCGGGCTCGTTGCCCCCTCAACCATCCCCGACGACGTCCTCCGCGGCCTCCGGGCCGAAGTTGAGTTCACGATCAACGAGCTCCTCCGCATCCGCGGCCTCCGGCTCGTCAGCTCAAGCGGCAACGCAGATTTTGATCGCGCCATCGAGCGGCGCATCGCCGAGATCAAGGAGAGCGATCCCCTCCTCCCCGCGCCGCCCGACGCGCAGCGCGCGATCTTTATCGGGCCGCCCATCCGCATGATCGTCACGCCTCCGCGCTCTCTGGGCGGTGGATCGCCCGCTCCTTCGGAGCCTCGCTCGGAGCCGAAGCCTCCCGCGCCCCGGGCCGGGGTTGAAGCGCCAGTTCCGTCCCAAGCGGAAGAAGAAGAGTCTCGGCCTCAAGATGCTCCCGATGCGCCTCAAGAGACGCCCATTCCGCCGAGTGAACGCCCGAGCGAAACGCCTTCGAACGCGAATTCGGATCCCGAGCCCCGTGCTCCGTCGTCGGAAGCGCCCTGATTCCACCGCGCCACGAGGATGCGAGACAAGATCCCGCAGCGCTCAATCTTTTTTGCGACATCCACTTCGCCCCTCTGCGCACTTTCGCCCAGGCGATGCGCGTCTGGAATCGCGCCGCGCGTTGAACGTTGAACGGTTGGATCTCAGGCATCCATGCCGCGATCTTCGGCCGTTGTGTCTCCTCGACGTCCTGGATGGTTGACACAGAGCCCTCGCTCTTCTGATAGAATGAACTCTCCCCTCCGTGCGTGCTCGCGCATCATCGCGGATCGCCTCCACATCGAGCCCCGGCGGGACGAGCTCCATAGGATGGACACCGTGCACTCTAGGTCTCTTCTCTTGCTTCGCCGTTTTACCTCACCCTCGGCCCGCCTCTTTGGCGTTCTCTTCGCCCTTACGGCCTTCTTCCTCTTGGAGGGCGCACCCACGCACGCGGATCAGAGCCGCGATGAGCCTCTTCCCGCCCGACCCGTCGCCATCGAAGTCGATATGCAGGAGCGAGCGCATTATCGTCTCGCCATCCCATCCGTTATCGGCGGAGAAGGCGCCTCAACCGTCACGGATGTGCTCCGCAACGACATGAAGCTCGGCGGCGAAGTGCTTCTCGTTGCGCCAGCAGATTTTCCCGACAGCGATCTCCGCAGCCTTCAAATCAAGCGCGGACTCTGGACCGATCGCGGCATCCAAGGCGTCATCAAAGGTGAGCTCAAAGGGAGCGGGAATCAGCTCACGCTCGAGCTCCGCTTCTACGAAGTGGGAAAGAAAGAAGGCGAAAGTTTGAAGGAGGTCTACCGCGGACCGGCTTCGGGCCTTCGTGACTTCGCGCATCGCTTCAGCAACGAGGTCCTCCGAGTGATTACCGGAACGCCGGGCGCCTTCGATACGGAACTTCTTTTCGCAAGACGCCTCGGTCCGGGTCGAAAGGACGTCATGCGCATGGATTATGACGGCGCGCGCCTTCGGCGGGTGTCACCGAACCACGGCATCTCGCTCCTTCCAGCTTGGGGCGCGCGAGGGATTTGGTTTTCGCGACTCACAGATCTCGCGATGTTCATCACGAATTCGGCCGAAGAGGGTCGCGCCGTCCTGGAGAGTGAAGGTCTCAACATGGGCGCCGTCGAATGCAACGGCCGCCTCTACTTCACGTCGACTCGCGATGGCAATAGCGAAATCTACAGCTCCTCCCTCCGCGGCGACAATATCCAGCGGCTCACTCACCATCCCGCCATTGACGTGAGCCCGACTTGTGGGCCGCACGGCGAGATCGCCTTCGTCTCGAGCCGCCATGGGAGCCCGCAGATCTTTCTGATGAACGGCGACGGTTCGAACCAGAGGCGCATCACCTACCGCGGATCGCACAATCAGACGCCCGCTTTCTGTCCCGATCCGGCGCAATCGCTGATCGCCTTTACGGGGCGTGATGGCGGACTGGACATCTTCACGCTCGATCTAAAGACGAAGGTTTATACGAGGCTCACCCAGGGGCAGGGCGCCAATAAGGATCCGACCTTCTCGCCCGATTGCCGAATGATCGCCTTTCACTCATCGCGCGGCGGCGGCGGCATCTACGTTACAAATCAGGATGGCTTAAACCAACACCGCGTTCTCTCAGGCCATGCCGAGACGCTCCGCTGGTCGCCGCGGCGTTAGCTTCACGAGATCCATCGCTCGAGCGCGGCGCGTTCTTTTTCGAAAGCCGTCGCCGCGTTCTTCGGACACTCTTTCGATTGAAGAGGAGCCTGCGTCCGCGATCCGCCGGGACGTCGCATTCTGTTTTGGCGCGTTCGCTCCGCATGTCATGCTCAGAGGATGGACGCCTCTTTCAAGCTCTGCAGCATCTGCCGAAAGCCCATTGGATTCGGCGAGATTTGGTGGTCGTGTAGTGTCTCCACCTGTAATCGCGGAAAAACAGCGCTCTATTTTTGCTCCGTCGATTGCGTCGACGCGCACGCCCCAACCCTTCGGCATCGAACGTATTATGCTGAAGAGCAGCGCGCCCCAACGCGAGAGGCGTTTTTGAAGGCACGCGAGGAAGAGGCGGAGCGGGAGAGCGCTCGTGAACAAGCGCGCCGCGATAAGAACGCCGAAAGCCGTCGCCGCATCGTCCAACTCCACACCAGCTCGAACCAAGAGGCGGAGCGGGAGATCCTCGTCATCGCCTCTCGCCTCAAGTCCTATATTCGCGAGCGCTCAGGGATGAATACCTCCGACGGGATCCTCGAAAAACTCAGTGACCATCTCCGCGCGCTCGCCGATATCGGGATGGAAAGCGCGGCCTCCGAGGGGCGAAAAACCGTACTCGCGCGCGACATCCCCGATCTCTAAAGCGATGCGCCTTCAAGGCGTGTGATGGATTGGTCAAGGAGGGAGAGCGCCGCCGCATACCGTGGGGCGAGCTCAGGAGCGATCTCGAGGAGTGGCGTGAGCGCGAAGGCTCGCTCGTGAAGGCGTGGATGGGGAAGCGTGAGCTCGTCGGTTGCAAGCTCAGCCCCTTCAAAATATAGGAGATCGAGATCGAGGGTGCGGGGACCAAATCGCACCTCGTGCTCTCGATCGCGGCCGTGCGCTCGTTCGATCTCGAGGCAACGGTGAAGGAGCGGGAGAGGCTCGAGTTGGCACGCGAGTCGAATCGCCGCATTGAGATAGTCGGGCTGGGCGGGACCAATAGGCGCCGTGCGGTAGACCGATGAGCGGGCTTCGATCACGATGCCTTTCGTCGCTTGGAGCGCGTCGATCGCCGATCGAAAGGTCTCGAGCGGCTGACCGAGGTTGGCACCAAGGCCAACAATGACCATGGGGGGACGGCTCATTCGGGATACCTCAGCGATTCATAAAGCGCGCGGAAATCGTCGGGCGGCTCTGTGCGAAAGCGAAGACTTTTTCCCGTTCGAGGATGATCGAATCCCACACGAAGTGCGTGGAGCATCGGGCGTGGCGCGGCGATCTCTTGGCCCGAGAGCTCGCGCCGGTAGACGGTCTCTCCAATCAGCGGATTGCCATCCTCCGACAGATGGATGCGGATCTGATGCTGACGCCCAGTCGAGAGGCTGCATTCGACGAGCGTCGCTCCGCGGAGGCGCTCGAGCACACGCACATCGGTCTTCGCAAAACGAGATTCCGGAGGTGGCCCCTTCCGTGATCGGCGAAACACCCCATGCGAGCCACGGATCCCATCACCGCGATCGGCAAGGAGATAGGTCTCATGGGATTGGTCTCGCGCCTCACCGTGGACAAGCGCGAGGTAGATTCGCTCGACGCTCCGCGCTCGAAACTGCGATTGGAGTTCGCGCTTGGCGGCGAGTGTCCGCGCAAAGACGAGGACACCGGTGGTGCCCTTATCGAGCCTTTGGACGGCGCTGAGATCGGGATCGTAGCTGCGGTCCATCCGCCGAAGGAGCACACGCGTCTGATCGATGAGCGTGTTCCGGTCACCCCGCTCGTACGGGAGGGTCAAGAGATTCGCAGGTTTATCGACGACGGCGAGATCGCGATCGGCGTAAAGAAGACGCGCGCGATCGAGCTCGCCCACGCGAGGGCGCGGAATGTCCGGCCGGTAGTCGATCGTCGCATCTGGTGCGACTCGCGCCGCGGGATCCATCGCGACCACTCCGTTCACAAAGATTTGGCCCCGGACACAACGTTCCCGCGCCTTCCCCCAGGAAAGGTCCCATCTTTCTCGCACACGCTCCGCGACTGTCGGAAGGCGCTCTTCAGCCATAGCGCTGGGCAACTGCCACGAGCGCGCCCCATTGACAAGTGCTCCGGTGCTCGGCTCAGGCCGCCGCTCCGTTTGGAGCGAGTCTGACGCCGACGGCTTACGCCGGAAGGCATGAGCGCCTAGCGCCCTCGTTCATCGCCATAGAGCGTGATGTGGAGGCGATGACCATAGCGATAACCGCGCTCGATCGCTCTCTCAACAAGACGCCTTCCGCGCCGCACGAGCTTTTCCTCCTCGACCCCCTCGGGCATTAAGATCACGCGCTCCTCAGGGATCGTGAAACGCGAAACCAGCTCATCGACCTCCTCGAGATCTTCTTCCTCGGCGATAACAAACTTGAAATGCGCTCGCGGATGCTTCGCGAATCGCTGAAGGACTTCGGGTTTCAGCCGATGTCGCTCCTCATTTCCCGAACCCGAGAGCTTCGGCGAAAGGTTCCATTGATCGACCCGCTCGAGGAGCGCCTCCGACGGCATCCGGGTGGCCGCGCTCTCAACCTCCACTCGATGCGAGGGAAGCAGGCGGAGTAGCGCGACGAGAGCTTCTCCTTGAAGAAGAGGCTCGCCGCCGGTGATGACGAGGTTGCGGCTCCGATAGGCGCTTAGCTCCTCGGCGAGATCATCGACATCCCGCGAGACGAGCTCCTTTTCCTTGTCGTATCTCTTAAAATCCCACGTATAGGGCGTATCGCAAAAGGTGCATTGAAGGTTGCACAGCCCAAGACGCAAGAAGATGGAGGGCATCCCGACGCTCGGCCCTTCACCTTGAACGCTCTCAAAAATCTCCGAAACGAGAATCCGGTCGGGACGCAACGCACTCATGGTTCATTTATGGGGAGTGCACGCACCTCGCGCAACGCATGCTTTCTTTCGAAGGCCGCGTTCGCGCAAGCGTGATGATTTCAACACCCCCCTTGGGATTTCCAACAATCTTGCGCATAATCGAACCGACGCGTCGATTTTTCCTTTGGGAGGCCTTGATGAACGCCATTCGCTTTTTTTGGATGCTCACTCTCATTAGCGCACTAAGCGGATGCTTTGTCTGGTCCGGCATCGAAGACACTGACGAGACGAAGGGCGGCGATCGTACCATCCCCACGCGTCCTCCGGCCGAGACCTCTTCGGATGACGACTCGCATACCCTCTCCCTCGCAGCCTACGATATTGAGATGATCCAAGAGGGAGACCGTTGGCGTGAGATCGGCTTCAACATCGATAATGTGGAGACCTACGCGCCCGGCGATCCCACCTCGTGCAACCCGCCCCAGGCGGACGCCGATCCCCCCGAAGACGGCCATCATGGCATCGACAATCAGTTCGGCTCCAAGGTCACACCGCTCCTCAAACTCGTGCTTCCGACGGCGATCTGTGAAATGTCGGGATCGCATTTCGAGGGCTACGGCACCTTCATCGCCTCCATCGAAAAATGGAATGGAACGCCGACCGATGCGCGCATCACCGCCTACGTGACGAGTGCCGTCCGTGGCGTCCCCACCCCCGACGGAGTCGAACCCGACCCTGAGTCGCTGACTTGGATTCCTCGGGAGGATGGCGACGGTTACGAGCTCCTCATCAACGACGAGCCCGTAAAGCCGCCCTGTTTTGACGGCAATGATTATTTCTATCCCTCATCACACGAGGCCCTGATGCGCGACGCGGGCGCAGACGGCTCGCGCACGCCGCGCGTGATGGATACCGATGCCTACATCGTCGACAATGTCGTCGTCGCGCGCGTGCCGATCGAACATCCGCTCACAATCATGTCGCTCTTCCGAAGCCTTCCCGCGCGCATTTCGGGCGGGTACATCATCGCAAAGCTTGATGAGAACTACGATCGCGTCGTGGAGGGCACCCTCGTTGGACGCTTCCTTCAAAATAATATCGTCGACGTCGCGCCGAATATCGGAGCATGCGACGAACTGCTCCTCAACCCCTTCCGTTCGATCATTCGTTCGGCGGTCGACGTGATGGCCGATCCGACGCGCGATCACATGGGCGAGACTTGCGATGCGATCAGCGTCGGCATCCAGTTTAAGGCGATTCGCGTCAATGTCGCCACCGGCACCCATCCCGATTGGGGGCCGGGGCTTGGTCCAGAATGGGGCCCCCCGCAGCGCTGCGCCTTCGAAGCGCAGTGGGATGCCGAAGACCAAGAGTATCCGGTCCTCTACGACTGCTCCTCCCCAACGTCCGTTTACGATTGGGGAGAGGAATGGAAGAAGCCCGGACGGATGGATCATTGCGTGAACGGGACGCTCCTTACCGAGCTCTTGGACTGACATCCCAAGCGCGCCGGTCGGCTCTGCCCATTCGAATCGATCGCGCAACGCGCCGCGGCGCAGACGGCATCGTCACTCGCGGCTTTTCACGTTCAGCGCTCGAAGTTATTCGCAAAGCGTTGCACGGCCCCCATTGAGGCCCGGAGGAGCCGAGGGCTGAGCCGGTTCATCTGATAATAGGCCTCGCAATCGAAGGTGAGGCGCAGTTCGCCTTGGTTCTTTTCGACCGCGCGGACGAGGTTCGCCGCAACGCGCTCGGGGCTCATTCCGCCCCACTGCATAAGCGAGGAGAGCTTATTCGTCGTCTCGGCCCGTTTGGTCTCGGCGCGCGCGAGAAAACCCGTCGCGATGGTGCCAGCAATAAGCCAGGTGACGCCGACACCCGTGCCGCGGAGCTCGGCGCTCAACGATTCGGAGAGCGCCCGGACCGCAGCCTTTGACGCACAATAGGTGCTTTGCCGCGGCATCCCCGAGATCGAGGCCATCGACGAGATGTTGATGAGGTGGCCGCTCCCTTGCTTCCGAAGGATGGGAAGGAAGACGTGGCAGCCGTTGACAACGCCCATGAGGTTCACATCGAAGACGCGGCGGATCTCTTCCATGGTGAAGTCTTCGAAGTTTCCGTAGTGCGTTATGCCCGCATTATTGAAGACGAGATCGACCCCGCCGAGGCGGTCGAGGACGAAATCCCGACAAGCCTCGACGTCTTCGAGGCTCCGAACATCGGCCGCAAAGATCTCAACGCGTCCGCCCTTCGAGGCAAGCTTCGCTTGGGCCGCCTCGAGCGCGTCTTGCCGGAGGTCCGTAAGGCAGACGGCTGCGCCTTTATCGAGGAGTTTGGATGCGGTCGCGAGGCCGATATCGCCTGCGCCGCCCGTGATGATTGCGCGTGTATTCGAATCGATCGTGGTCATCTTGAAGCCTTCCGAGGGCTGAACGGTGCGGCGGAATACTAACCTAGGAAGAGACGAGAGTCATGCATTGCATGGACGCGCGTCGAAGAACGCGTACTCTCGGATCCTTCGCCTTTCCCAAGTGCCCACTCGGGGATAAAGAGCGAGCCGAATGATTTTCCCCGTGGTGGTTTTCGCGCTCACGATTGCGCTCATCCTCATTCGCCCGCGGGGATGGCATGAAGCCCTATGGCCGGCGGGAGCCGCGACGGCACTCCTGATCTTTGGTTTCATCGAGTTCGACCGCGTTGTCGCCACGCTCGAGGATGGCGCGGCTGCGCTCGGCTTTTTATTTGCGCTCCTCGTGTACGGAGCGTTCCTCGAGCACAGCGGACTCTTCGATTGGGCCGCGCTCCATGCGGCACGCTCTGCCCGCGTCTGCGTGGCGCGACTTTTCCGAAACCTCTTCTTCCTCGCAGCGCTCACCACCATCACGCTCTCGCTCGACACAACGGCCGTGCTCCTCACACCGATTGTGCTCACGCTCGCAGCGCGGCTCGGCCTCAGCGCGACGCCCTTCCTCGTGATGCTCATCTTCGTGGCAAATGCGGGGTCGCTTCTCCTTCCCGTCAGCAACCTCACCAACATCCTTTTTGCCGAACGCTTCGCGTTGAGCGCCGCACATTTCCTACGGTGGATGGCGCTCCCTCAGCTCCTCGTCCTCGTGCTCCTCTACGCCGCCCTTTCGCGATTCTTCAGGGAGTCTCTTCGACAGACCTTCGATCTGACAAGCCTCCCCGAGCCCGAGACGGCGGTGCACGATCGCTTCTATTTTCAGCTCTCACTTTTCAGCCTTCCGCTGATCGGCCTTGGATATGTCATCGCGCCTCTGCTCGAGCTGCCGCCGAGCGCCCCACTTCTCGGCGCCTCCTTCATCCTTTTTCTTCGTGCAGCGTGGATGGGCCGGCTCGATCGGCGTTTCGTCCTGAACCTCCCATGGGGACTCTTCCCGCTCGTTTTCGGTCTCTTCATCCTCGTCCGATTCGTCGGCGACTCGGGTTTGCTCGCGCTCTCG
>JAAZAH010000015.1 GCA_012514415.1 Sandaracinaceae bacterium | reverse complement strand
TCGTGCTCGGTTGCCGATATTCATCGCGCCGACCTCACTTGAAAAAATCGACACGAGGCCAACGCTGAGGAGCGCCATCGCCACCATCACCTCGAGCAAGGAAAAGCCCGCGGTCAGTCGATGGCGTCGAAGTCGATGTCGATGCTTCCGCTGCGTGCTCATCTCGCCCTCACCTCATCCGTTTCATCGATTTCGACTGGATCGTAGGCATAAGGGTGAATCTTCGATCGCCCAGTGAGTGGGTGAATTTCGACCGTATAGACGGCATCCGACGCGTCAGTGAGCTTGACGATCGCGCGCGATGTGCGCCCTCCCGGAAAGAAATAGAGGGCCGCCCTTCCTTCAGTGATGGCGTCTGGGAAGACGGGCGATCTCACCTCGAGGATGCGCACGCCGCTCCCAAGGGGCTGCTTTTTATAGAACTCGATCTCGTTTCCGTTTGCATCCGTGATGACCCGGAACGAGGAGCGCTCGCGCGCTGGCGTGAGCGAAGTTGCCATCCGCTCCTTCGCCACACTCCAAGGATCGATGGAGCCGAGATCCGTTGCGACGGCTTCACCTCGGATCTTCTCGTCCATCGCACTGAGCGCCACCTTCGCTTCCGATTCCTCGAGTCCGATGGTGCCCTCGTCGAGATCGAGCACGACGCGGACCGTATTGCCCGTGCTGATCGACCGCGAAAACGCGTAGCGGGCCGCCGAGGCCACTTTGAGAGAGCTGGAGCGAAGTTCGGCGCGCGTGAGCGCACCGACGCCAAGGGATGCCCCCGCGCCCAGCGCCGCCATCAAGGCGATGAAGATCATCACCTCCATGAGCGTGAGGCCTGAGAGGGATTTCCTCTCAGCTCGCCTCTCTCTCAACCGTTGGCGCATCTCAGCGGATATCGTCCTCGGTGCCAAGTTGTCCGTCGGCACCTGGCGAGATCACGACGACTTCGTTGCGTTCGCATTGGATGACGAACTCATTGCCCCACGCGTCGACTGTGCTCTTGCTGCTATCGACGAATCCTTCGTTGACGAGCGCGCGCATATCCGGGCACGCGCGAGGGTTGTCGAGTCGGTACATCTGTACGGCGCTCCGCACAATCTGGACGCTCTTTTCGGTATCGCGAATGCGCCCGCGCTCGAGCTGAGGCATAAGGGCCACACCGATGCCGGTGGCGAGCATGCCGACAAGGACAAGCACGATCATGATCTCCATGAGCGTCATACCCGCGCGGCGGCGTTGGGCTCGGCGGAGCATCCGGGTTTGGTAGTTGGTCTTCATTTTCTTACTCCCAGGCGAATGGGCCGGAGCCCATCATTGAATATTGTCGTCGACGAGGAAGGAGCCGCTCCTTCCAGCAGAGATCACCTCCACGTCGTCCGGATCGAAGTATCCGGGGCATTCGATATGGAGCTCGCGACCCAATCCATCGCGCGGCATCTCCCTGAGGAAGCGCTTTCCGGTGGGCGGCGGATGGACGACCTCGATTGGCGATCGCGGACAGCGACCGAACTCCTCGCGAAATCGCACGAGCGCATCGTAAACCTCCTCGATGCTCTGGCGCGTCACGCGCTCTCTCTCCCGCTCTTCTTGCGCGCGAAAAAGAAGCACAACGAGCAAGATCACGCTGGCGAGGGCGAGCACGAACGCGATCCGCGCCCTCGTGAAGATATAGCGCAGAAGCCCGCCGCGCCGACCTTCCCAAGGCAGCGTAAGTGAGCTCTCTTTTTGTTTGCGCTTCGGCATCGGACTTGCTTACTGAACGAATTCGTTGATCTGGATGAGGGGCATCATGATCGAAAAGGCGATGAAGCCTGTCGTCGCGCCCATGAAGACGATGATCAGCG
>JAAZAH010000169.1 GCA_012514415.1 Sandaracinaceae bacterium | reverse complement strand
TTTTTCACGTGCTTTCGAGGGGGGCGAAAGGATTTCGCTAAAGGGGGCTTGACGCCCGCGCCACCTATTCTATCGTATTGGGCTAGGAGGCCATCGTTTGTCCCTTCGCATATCTGCGATCGGGGGGCTTCTACGTGAGAACAGTCGGGAGGACAGAGATGGAGACAGGGACTGTCAAATGGTTCAATAACGCGAAGGGGTGGGGGTTCATCAGTCGCTTCGACGGCACCGACGTCTTCGTTCACTACAGCAAAATCGAGGGCGACGGTTATCGCACACTGAGGCAAGGGGACTCGGTGCAATTCCAGTGCAAGGACGGACCGCGCGGCCGTTTTGCCGAGTTCGTCCGCGTTTGTGAGCGCCTCTCGGCTTAGCGCTCTTGGAGTCCGGAAACCATCGGGGCGCGCCCTAGCACAAAAGTCGCCCCCGGATGGATTCCCGTCTTGATCGATGGGCGCTCGAGCGCTAAGGTCACGGCAACCGGGTGCACCCGTTTCGGGGCGCCACGTAAGTCGTGAGGTTCACAATGCGCCGACGCATGTTTCTCGGGAAAATCCACCGGGCGACGATTACGCACGCCGACCTCGATTATGAGGGAAGCGTCACGATCGACGAAGAGCTGATGGAAGCTTCGGGCATCCTGGAGCACGAAGAAGTTCACATCTGGAATGTGACGAATGGCTCGCGTTTAATGACCTATGCGCTTCGAGGGCCTCGCGGCTCGCGCATGATCTGCGTCAATGGCGCTGCCGCACACCATATGAACCCGGGCGACGTGGCCATCATCGCGAGCTTTGGCGAGATGAGCGAAGAAGAGGCCCGCGTTCACGAGCCCAAGGTGGTTCTCGTCGACTCGCAGAACAACCCCGTCGAAGTGGGACCCGAACGTGCTGGGCCCCAGCTTCCTCGACGAGTGGCTGCCGTCTGAGCGAGACTTTCTTGATCGTCACGGGGGAGGGCGGCTGCATGCGTTTGCCTCCTTCCCCTTGGCCGGGATGGCGGAATTGGCAGACGCAGGCGACTTAAAATCGCTCGTGGTGATCCCACATGCGGGTTCGAGTCCCGCTCTCGGCACCCCCCATTTGAGATGAGCTAGGCTTCGTCCCACAACGACAAACGCCCCGCGCGAAAGGCTCGCGTCGGGGCGTTTGTCATTCGGCAGTCTCCGTGAGCTGGGAACCTTCGTCGCCGGGTCTTTTGCCTGGCTTGGAGGGCGGCGATGAGGCCTCGCGGACCTTCGGCTTCCGTCAGCGGGAACGTCCGCTAGGCGACGTGAATGGCGCTGTCTTCGTCACTAAGGCCGATATAGCGACGGCGTTCCTCGGTCACGATGGAGAGGAGCTCGCGTTCATCGAAGATGCCCGCGTCAATGAGAGCTGCCATGAAGCCATCAGCGTAGCCTTCGGCGCGCGCAAGTTTCGCGTAGGCGCCACCAGCAAAGCGCGCGTCCATGTTGTCGCGGAGTAGGCCGCGGAGTGTCTCGACGAGTTGAAGTTTATCCATGGGTGAAGCCTCCGGCGCGAATCGATTCGCGCCCCTCCTTCCTGCCCCATTCGCTCACCCTTCGTCAAAAAATCGGCTCAAATGACCGCGCACACACGAGGTGTCGACCGAAAGGGCTTAAACGAAAAAAGGCCGCGACGAAGGCGGCCTTTTTTCAGAGCGGATGGGTAGAAGGACTCAGTCCCCGGCGCCCTCTTCCTCGCCGTCCTCGACCTCCGCCATCCCGAAGGGGGCGACGCAGGTATCGGACTTCGCGCGGCTTCCAACCGTCAGACGGTAGGTGCTCGTGATGAGCGAGCTACCCGGATGGGCGACGTCGTTGTTGTTGAGGATGGTGGGGAAGTTTCCATCACCGATCGCTCCGGCGTTGCCTTCCTTGAGATGATTCTCGATGACCGAGATCTCGAAGGCCGTGCCGGAGTTTGCACCGGCCGCGCGGCGCGCGAGGACGGTCTGATGGTTCGCGGTATCGGAGTAGACGATCCGCGCCTCAGCGCCCGTTTCGGTCTGAGCGATCGCGATGCGGCTGTTGTCTCCGACGAATCCGGGGGTTGCGCGAGCCTCGAGGCCAGCGATCGGATTGCCATCGTCGACGACGCGCAGCGAGTTGGCTGCAACCCCGACGTTTCCGTTGTCATGCACGTTCAGGCGGAGATAGTAGAGGTCGTTTTTGATTCCGTCGACGAACGCAACGTGGAGAAGTCGGTTGTCGGCGGGATCAAGCGTTGCGCTCAACCCCATCCCGACATCGCCTTCGGCTCCGCCGCCGCGCACCACGCGATGCGTGACCTGGTTCGCCGGATTGATCGAATAGTGATCGAGCGTTCCGGTGCGGCGACCGTAGCTGAGGAGTGAGAGCTGGCCGTCGTTCCCCACCGAGTTCAGCGAGAGGAAGAGGCCGTTCACCGGGATATAATCGCCCAGCTTCATCGGAAGCATACAGCAATGTCCGGTGCCCACGCCGGTCTCGGGGCAGACCCCGTCGATGAAGGCGTCTCTATCGTAGTCGCTATCGCCGAGGTAGTTGTTCTCCGGAAGGTCGGCCTTGATCGTATCGACTGCGACGCAGAGTTCGGCGGGGCTTGCGATGGGGCCGCCCGCGCCGGGATCACAGACGACCTTACCGGCCGATTCTCCCTCGGTCCCGACACAGTTCGTGAGATCGGCCGTCTCGAGGCACATTCCGAAGAATCCGGCCCGGATGCCGCGCTGCCCGTCGGCGCATTGTGAATCGTTCTGACAACCCGCATCCGTCGCATCGACGACGTTGATGACGGTCCAATCCTCAGCGGCCTCGGGGACGGCGACCGTCGCGCGCGCCACCTTGATCTCGTAGGTCGGCTGGTTGCGCGGATCGTCCGCATCGCCGGGGCGCGAGGGATAGTGAAGCGTATAGGCCACGGCGGGCATGCCGTTGCTCTGGAGCGTGAGCGAGGTCGAGGCGACAGCCACCGCACCCGCGGGCGGCTCGACCGCATGGAAGCTCCAATCGAAGGCGACGTTCGAGGCGTCCTCTCCGATGAAGCGGCCGTGAGCGATCTCGACGAACGCGCCTTCCTCGCTGACGACCTCGTAGCTCACAAGGACATCGTTCGAGGGAGCGCCGTGCTCGTCGGGGACAGTGATGATGCTGGCGAAGCGGCCGACGTTCGGGCCGGTCGCTGCGACGCCGCCTCGATAGCCGTCAGGATCGGCAATCGGTCCCTCACCCTCGGGGACGCCGCGGACGATCTCCCACTCAATGGCTCCGTTCGAGCAGGTGTCGTGCTCCGCCGCGGGGTTCCACCAACCCACGTTTAAGTCCTTATAAGCGTGGGGTGCGAGGCCCGCGTTCCATCCGGCGACGATCAGCGCTCCATTGGCGAGCTGAGTCGAGTCGGCAAAGGCGACCTGCGTACCCGCGCCGAGTGCCTCAGCGACCTCGCAGGTGCAGACCGGGGTGCCGCTCGCATCACAGGTGGTCGAACCAGAGACGCAGCGCTCCCAGGGCTCGCAGAGATCGGCGGGATCGTACGACACGCATTGCGTCTCGCCGCCGATGGTGCAGGCGACCTGACCTCGTCTGCAGCTGGCGTCATCACCCGGATCGTCGATCTTCGCATCACCATCAGGTTCTTCAAAACGGCCCGTCGCGCACTGACACGCGACGAGTGACGCGAATATCGCGAACACGAAGCAGAAAAGAAAAGAGCGGAGCATGGGTTGTTCTCGCTTTCGATAATTCTCGTACGGGACGTGGTGGACCCCGGTATCGTATTACTCAAGCCGGAGTACCCCGATAATATCGAGGCGGGGACGAAACTACAACGAACTCGATCAAAAAATCACCCAATTTGCGCTGACGCAGCGCGTCGACCGCCGAATTGCGGTCCGAGTGTTCTGTCGACGCCGCTGCCGCGCGGTGTTTGCGTTGGGAGAAATGCGGCCATTCGAATGAAACGCACGCCGCGTCCAGATGCACCGGATATTGACACCTTCTGGCATGTCGGTACGATCTCGAGCTTTCAATTGCGCTACGCTCTATCGTAACGTCTCTCGAAATGGACGCGCATGCATAAGCTAGTCATCTCCGACGAAGGGGGGAAGACGATCCTCGTTCCGCTCGTGCGCGATGAACTCACTATCGGGCGCAAAGAGGGAAATGTCGTCCGTCTGATCGAGAGGAATGTTTCGCGCCATCACGCGATCATCCGCCGCCGCGGAGATTCCTTCATCCTCGAGGATCTCGATTCGTACAATGGCGTCTACGTCAACGATGAGCGCATCGATGGGCAAGCCCGACTGAAACCCGGCGATCGCATCCGCATCGGTGATTATCGCCTCGCGCTCGATGTCGACGGGACGGCGCCTGATGCGAGCGTGGAGCGTCCGCCCGAGCTCGACTTCGGCGATGATGACGATGCGGCCTATACGCCAGCGCGTTTGATGATGCTGAGTCCGCCCGCGATCGGCGCCGTCTACGCGGTACGGGATGGCACCCGCCTCGGCCGCTCCGAAGATCTGGAGCTCTGGGTGAACCATCGCTCGATTTCACGCGAGCATCTCCGCTTTGAAGAGCGCTCGGGCGAGATGTTTGCGGTGAACCTCTCGAACGTGAATCCGCTCCGCGTCAACGGCGAAGAGCGCGAAGAGGCGCGCCTCGAATCGGGCGATATTCTCGAGCTTGGAAAGGTCAAGTTTCGCTTCCTTTCACCCGGTGAGACATTCGAGCTTTCTCCCGAGGAATCCGCCGAATTCGAGCAGGAAGAGAAGGTGGGTGCCGAGGTAAGAAGAAGCGGACGCGCCGTCTTCTTTGGGCTGATTTTTTCGCTCCTCTTCGTCGCAGCGCTTTTTCTCGTGATGCGTCGCTCCGAGATCCCGCCGGAAGAGCTCGAGCAGCGACTCGCCGAGGAAAGGGAGGCAGCGCGCGAAGCGGCGGAAGCCGAACGCTTGGCGGCGATCGCAGCGGCAGTCGATGAATGCGATCGCGCCATCCGCGAAGGAGATTTCGCGCGCGCCATCGATGCCGCCGATCGCGCCCTCGCGGAATTCCCCGACAATGAAGAGGCGGCCGAATGCCGCGCCGACGCAAGTTATTTTCTTGAAGAACAGCTCACGTTCGAGCGGGGCAAAGAGGCGCTCGAAAGCGGGGATATCGCCGGAGCGCACGCGATTTTCTCGCGGCTTCACGAAGAGAGCGGTTACGTCGAGACGGAAGAGTTTCAGCGCGCGCGGGCGCTTTATATCGAAGAGCGCTTCAAGTTGCTTCGCGCGACGATGCGTCGCGATCCTGCGGGTGCACGCGAGATCGCCGATGAGCTTCTCGGCTTTCCGCAGCTTTCCGAGGAGAGGCGTCGCGAGGTGGAGCGGATCGCCGCCCGCCTCGATCGCAGGTTGGGGCGTCCGCAGTGAGCCGAAGTCGGCTCAGATGGTCGATGGACCATTCGCCAAGTATTTGCTCGCTGAGATGACCTTATGATACCTAGTGCGGATGGGCGCGTTCGCTCACCCAAACGGATGATGTAGGTGAGGAGGGGAGAGCCCGATGGCATGAGGCGTGATCCGCTTCAAACTTGGCCCTCGGGATCGCCCCTCAAGGTCGGGCCCCATCAACGAGGTTGAGTGGACTGAAATGGACTCGAACACACGTCGCGGAGAGGTCGCCAAGAGGAGGAGGGGGTCGCTTTCACTCGCCTTCGCTTTAGCGCTCGGTTCCATCTTTTGGGCGGCACCCGTGGCGAATGCGCAAGAGCTCGAAAATGGCGGTGGCGTCGATCTCGTGCTCTTTCGACCTGCGATCGATTCCAAAGGACGCATCACCGTCAACGGCACCGAGGTGCTCGGGCACCTCGACTACGCGTTCGGGCTCATTCTGGATGCTGGCATCGGCATGATGCCCTATCGCGGTTTCGCCGAGGACGACACGGTCGGAGGGGCGGATGCGCCGCGCGAGCGCGACCTCGTCGATGTGATGGTGAGCGGGACCTTCAGCTTCAACCTCGGCATCAAGAACTGGCTTGTCCTCGGTGTGCAGTTGCCCGTACGCCTCACACGCGGCGCGGCGGTCTCGGCGCTGATGAACGATGGGACGCCGTTTTATAATGGCGGCACCTCGCCCGTCCGCGCGCTTTCGAATGAGGGAATCGGTGACCTGACGATCCACGCGAAAGCACGTCTTCTCCGCTTCGATCGACATCGCAAAGTGGGGCTTGCGGCGATTGCGCGCCTCGGCGTGCCGACGGGAAAATCGACCGCCTTCACCGGGGAGCCTGGCGTCTCGCTCTGGCCGAGCCTCGTGCTTGAATGGCGTCCGATCCAACGGCTTCGGATCTCGGTCGAGGCGGGATATCGCGCGATCTTCAAGGAGGGGTCCGAGGTCAACATCCTTGGGCGGACCTGCCCCGCGACCTTCTCATTGATGGGGCGCTCGTGCGTCGGTGGAACGGGGAGTGCGGTGGATGCGGTCCTTGTCGAAGAGGGGACGGAGATCCGCTACGGCGATCTCATGACGTTCGGTGCGGGTCTGAGCGCCCGCATCGCGAGCCCGGTCGATCTGGTGCTCGAGGCGTATGGGACGCAGATCGTCAAGCATTTCCAGCCCGAGGGGTTGAGCGTCGAAGGGCTCCTAGGCTTTAAGTTCTTCGTTCAGGAAAATAGCTACCTCATTATTGCAGGAGGCGCGGGCGTCCCGCGCCGAGGCATCCAGAACGCTGACTACCGCGCCACCGTCGGATTCGTCTTCGAGCCCTCCATCGGCGACGCCGATGGCGACGGAATCCCCGATGATGTGGATCAATGCCCGAACGATCCCGAGGATTTCGACGGCTTCGAGGATGAAGACGGCTGCCCCGATCCCGACAACGATCGCGACGGCATCCTCGATGTGGACGATCTCTGCCCGAACGATCCCGAGGACTTCGACGGATACGAGGATGAGGACGGCTGCCCCGAGTCGAATACGGGCGATCGCGACGGCGATGGCATCCCCGACGATGTGGATCACTGCCCGGACGATCCCGAGGATTTCGACGGCTTCGAGGATGAAGACGGCTGCCCCGATCCGGACAATGACGGCGATGGTATCCCGGACGCCTACGATCTCTGCCCGAACGATCCCGAGGATATTGATTTCTTCGAGGACGAAGACGGCTGCCCCGATCCCGACAACGATCGCGACGGCATCCCCGACGAGGTCGACCAATGCCCGGACGATCCCGAGACCTACAATGGCTTCGAGGACGAGGACGGCTGCCCGGATGAGGGGTCGGTGATCCTCGAGGACGATCAGCTCTTGATTCTCGATAAGATTTACTTCGAGACCAATAGCGCCGTGATTCAGCGTCGCTCGTACGCCATCCTCGACGCGATCGCTGCCACGCTCCGCGGCAATCCTCAGATTACGCTGATGGAGGTCCAGGGACATGCCGATGAGCGCGGAAATGACGACTACAACCTGCAGCTCACGCGTGATCGAGCGGCGTCGGTGGTTGAGGCGCTCGTTCAACGAGGGGTGGCGCGCGATCGACTGAGGAGCGCCGGTTATGGCGAGCGCTGTCCCATCGATCCGGCATCGAACCCGCGGGCTTGGGAGGCAAACCGACGCGTCGAGTTCAAGATTGTCCGCACGACGGCGGGTCCGACCGGCGTCACGCTTGCGTGTCCGGCGGGCGAAGATCTCATCCCCGAAGATTGAGTCCTACGGAGCCTAGGCGTCTCATTTCCGCTTCATATGGGAGCTCTTGGGACGGCTGGGCTTGCGCTCGCCCACCCCGGCCGTAGAAGTAGGTGAGTTTTGATGATTGGCTTGCGTCCCCTCCTCGCGCTGGTGCTCTCGCTCAGCGCTGCGCTCACCATCGTCGCGGCGCCTGCAAAGGCCGAGATCCTCGCGGAAGGTGCATCCGCGTTCGAGTCCGGCTCGCCTCGGGTAAAGCTCACGCTCCTTAGCGATCAAGAGCAAGTGGCGCCGTCGGGCAAGGTGCGCATCGGCGTACAGTTCAAGCTCGACCCCGACTGGCATATTTACTTTCGCAATCCGGGCGAAGCAGGCGTCTCCACGGAGATCGATCTGCATTCAGACGATCTCGCTTTTCGTGCCATGCGTTGGCCCGTGCCGGAGCGTTTCCTCGATCCCTCGGGAACCATCCAGACCTATGGCTACGATCGTGAGGTCCTCTTCATCTCAGAGGCGCTGGTGGGGGCCGAGGCGCGAGACACGATCGCGGTCCGCGCGTCGATCGATTTTCTGGCGTGCAAGATCGACTGCATCCCCGGAAAGCTCGAGCTAGGGGGCGAGCTCCCCGTCGGCGAACGATCGATGCCCGCGGCACCGGAGATTCGCGAACTTTTCGATGAGGCCGAGGCTGCCCTGCCGATGGAGGAGGGTGATGCAGGTGCGCTCGCGCTCGAATGGGCACTCGAAAAGACGGCGATCGTCCCCGGTGAGACTCTCCGCGCCGCGATCGGCATCATCCGCTGCGCGCATCCTCCCGCGGGCGAAGAGAGCTGTGGCGAAGTCCTCGCGCGCGAGGGCGATCTCTCGAGTTCGTTCTTTCCCGATCGCATCTCCGGCATTCGTTTCGAGCCGGTTGGGCTGAGGAAGCATCCGAACGTCTTCGCGGGGAGCATCCTCGATCTCAAAATCACGGCTGGGCCGAGCGCGGTCAATGAGCGCGCAACCTTCTCGGGCATCCTCGCGCTCGAGACCGATCGCGGCCCCGAGGCGATCGAGTTCAAGTTTCCGCTTGAGCGGACGGTTGAGGGCGAAGCGCGCGAACGCAGCATGAGTGCGCTTCTCGCCGGAGCGATCGACGATCCGGGCGAGGGTGAGGCGCGCGCCGTTGAAAGCTCGGGAGGAGCTTCGTCCGATTCGAAGGGGAGCGGCGCGCCCCCGCTCAGCCTCGCGCTTCTTCTGGGACTTGCGTTTTTGGGAGGGCTCATCCTCAACGTGTTGCCTTGTGTCCTCCCCGTCATCTCACTGAAGGTCTTTGGCCTTATCCGTCTCGCCGGTGAGTCGAAAGCAAAACGCGTTTCGCACGCTGCAGCGTATACGGGCGGGATCTTCGCGACGCTCATGGGTCTCGCGATCATCGTCGTCGCTCTCCGCACGGCCGGGACGGAGGTCGGCTGGGGCTTTCAGCTCCAATCGCCGATCTTTGCCAGTCTCCTCGCCGCCGTCCTTCTGCTCTTTGCTCTGAACCTTTTCGGCGTCTTTCAGATCCAAGTCGGGGCGAGTGCCCTCAGCGCCGAAGCCGATAAGCGCGACGGACTCACACGCTCCTTTCTCGAAGGCGTTCTGACCGTCATCCTCGCGACTCCCTGCTCCGCGCCCTTCCTCGGGACGGCCATCGGCTTTGCCTTCACGAGCGAAGCGACGATGATCTTCCTCGTCTTCGCCTTCATCGCCCTCGGGCTCGCTGCGCCCTATGTGCTCCTCTCGCTGATTCCGGCGGCGACGCGCTTTTTGCCGAAGCCGGGCGAGTGGATGAATAAGCTCCAGCAGTTCTTTGCCTTTCTCCTTCTCGGCACCGCGATCTGGCTGCTTTTCGTGGTCGGTGAGGTCGCGGGAGTGATGGGCGTGACGCGTGCGCTCATTTTCCTCCTCATCGTTGGATTTTCGCTCTGGGTCTATTCGCTCTTCCGCGATAAATCGCGCGCCCTTCGCTATGCGGGGGTCGTCATCGCGCTCGTCTTCCTCGCCGTGGGTGGAGCGCAGTCGCTTCGCTTCGAGTCGAGTCTTGGGCAACCGACGCAGCGCTCGCTGAGCGAAGAGGCGTTCTCCGAATCGGCCGTCGCGGAACATCTTCGTGAAGGGCGGCCCGTTTTCGTCGATTTCACCGCGTCGTGGTGCATCACGTGCAAAGCCAACGAGCGGCTGGTCTTATCGCGCTCGACGGTACGCGATGCCCTCCGTGCGGGTGATTTCGCTTTCTTGATTGGCGACTATACCGACGGGGACGAGACGATCCGGAAATTTCTCTTCCGCTATGGCAAGGCGGGTGTCCCTCTGTATCTTGTATATTCACCCGAGAGGCCCGACGAGCCCGAGATCCTCCCTGAGATTTTGACCGAAGGGCTGGTGCTCGACGCGCTCGCGCGGGCGCTTCCGAAATCAAATCGATAATGGAGAGTGAGCAATGAGGGGTATGAAAATAATCGCGATCGCCACGATCGCCTCCATCGCCCTTTGGGGTTGCGGGAAGAAGGATGCGCCGGCCCCGACGAGTGAACAGGCTGAGCGGGGAGCACCAGAGTCGGCGGCCACGGACGAGGCCGAGGGGGAGCGCGACGACGCAGCCGAGATGCCCGAGAGGGCCACGCTCGGAAAGCCCGCGCCTTTCTTCAAGGCCAAAGATCAAGACGGCGAGGAACACGAGCTTCGAAACTATCGCGGTAAGATCGTCGTCCTTGAGTGGATCAACCCCGAATGCCCTTATGTGCAGCGTCACCATGAGGCGAAGACGATGGCGACGCTCGCAGAGCGTTATGGAGAGCGGGATGTCGTCTGGCTCGGCATCGATTCATCGCATTTCGTAAAGCCGGAAGCGTCAAAAGAGTTCCGCGAGAAATACGGCGTGCGCTATCCGGTGCTCCAAGATCCGACGGGCGCGATTGGCAGAGTCTATGAGGCGCGGACGACGCCCCATATGTACATCATCGACGCCGAGGGCATTCTCCGATATCGCGGGGCGATCGACGACGATCCGCGCGGAAGCGAGGGCGAGGCGAAGAATTACGTCGACGCGGCGCTCGCGGCTCTTCTCGCCGGTGAGGAGATTGCCGAAGCCGACACCGAGCCCTACGGCTGCACGGTGAAATACGAAGGCAGCTGAGAGCCGAACGCTCCCCTGTCTTTTGGGGCGTAGGAAGAGGCGCTCTCCGGAAAGAGTCCGGGAGCGCCTTTTCTCGTCGAGGCGGTGGCCGCGCTCAGAGTCGTGCTTCGCCGCTTTCGACCTTGGAGCGGAGCTCTTCGTTGAAGGGGATATAGCGATCTTCACCAAGGAAGTAGAGCGGCCCCGAGGCGGCATTCGGATCGATTCCATCGCGTCGGAGCTCGTTCTTCTGCACTTTGAAAGTGCCGGTCTTATCGATCGACTTGAGCACGCGGACGAAGCGCGGCTGCGCGTACGAAGGCAGCTCTTGGGCGGCGCGGAAGAAGGCGACGGGATCGAACTCGCCTTGGGGGACGACAGCTGCGAGGCCGAATTGACCGTCGTGCGGAGGCACACGAACGCCGATCACGGTGACTTCTTCGATTCCCTCGGCCGCGCCCAGGACATCGGCGACCTCGGCCGTCGAGACGTTCTCGCCCTTACAGCGGAAGGTGTCGCCAATGCGATCGACGAAATACGCAAAGCCCTCTTCATCCACGCGGAGGAGATCGCCGGAGCGGAAATAGCGATCGCCTTTCTTGAAGACGTCCGTGATGATCTTCTTCTTGGTCGATTCCTCGTCGGTATACCCACGGAACTCGGTGGCCGCGAACTTCAACTTTTCGGGGAGGCGGACGATGAGCTCGCCGACCTCGCCCCGTGCAGCGGGAACGCAAAAGCCTTTTTCGTCGCGGATATAATCGTCCCGGTCGACATCGTAGCGAACGAGCCGCATCCACTTCAGCCAATCCGGCGGGAGCCGACCGATCGAGCCGGGATGGCCGGTTGTGTTGAAGATGAAGCCCGGCGCCTCGGTCGCGGCGTAAAACTCGCGAATCTCGGGGATATTGAATTTCTTCTGGAAGTCCTCCCAGATATCCGGTCGAAGGCCGTTGCCGATGGCGACGCGGAGGCGATGGTTGCGATCGCCCTCGGGATAGGTGTTGACGAGGTAGCGGCAGAGCTCGCCGATATAGAGTACGGCCGTCGCGTCGTAGCGGCGCACATCATCGAAGAAGGCGCTCGCGCTGAAGTGGCGACGAAGTGCGATGGGCGTGCGCGTAAGGAAGCACGAGCCGACGCCGATGAGGAGGGCGCTCGCGTGATAGAGGGGCAGGACGTTGTAGAGCTTGTCGCCGGGACGAAAGCGGAGCATCAGCGCGTGAAATCCTCCGCCTGCGGCGAGCGCGCGCTCATGACTGACGCGGCTCGGTTTCGGAAAGCCCGTGGTGCCCGAGGTGTAGATATAGACGAAGTCTTCACTCGCTTCGGTGGGCGCGGGCTCAAAGAAGGATCCGGGCGCCGAAGCCATCGCGCGTTCGAGCTCGCCGTCCGCTCCCCCATAACTGACGATGGTGTGAATGCACTCTTTCACGGCATCGCGCGCCTTCACTCTCTCAAGGTATTCATCTTCGACGATGAGAAAGCCCGCCTTTGAAACGCGGATGGCATGATCGAGAGGCGCGCCGTCGACGTTGTTGTTGATGAGCGCGGCCGTCGCACCGACGCGTGAGATGGCGAGCATCGCGACCAGGTAGGTGGGCGAGTTGGCACCGAGCAGGGCGACGACATCGCTCTTCTTCACGCCGCGCGATTGAAGGAAATAGGCGAGTCGCGAGGTGCTTGCGTCGAGATCGGCCCAAGTCAGCTGCTCGTCGTCCATCTCGACGGCGAGGTCATGAGGAGCGACGCGCGCGTTTTCGAGCACGACCTCGACGAGGCTATTGAGCCGTCCAAGCTTCATCCTCGCGAACGAAGGGATGACGAGCTTGAAGAGCGGAGGAACGGCGCGGAGCGTCGCGAGTGCGACCCGCTTCCGAGGTGAGAGCTTTTCGTTGAGAGCGTCGAGGGGGGAGTCGAAGTCGAACATCGTATTTCGCTAAGGCTTCAGGAGAAATTTACGGGGACGTAGATTCCTCTATCATGGAGCGATAATCTCCTGAAGTGCGAGATGCCAGCCGACGTTCTTTGATGAAGGCTTCGATGCGCGCGCGATCTTTCGGATCGTGAAGGACTCGGGGGAGGGTATCGTCGGCGATGCGTGAAGCTTGAGCCGCGATCTCGGCGCGCTTCTTGGCCGTGTCGGCGGCCCCGCCGACTCCGACAAGCGCTTCGGCAATTTCGGCTGCGATCTGGGAGGAATTGTCGCGGCTATGCCGAATGTTTCCCTTGCCTGTGAGCACATTTCCGAGGCCGTAGACGTTGGGGAGTCCCCGGACTTCGCCCGTCTCCCAGCTCGCAAAATCGTAAAGTTCGCCGCGTCGAGGGATTCCGGGAAGCGGTTCGGGGATCGACCCGATCGACCCGATCACCATCGGCGCTCGGAGCGAGACAACCTCGCCGGGGATGGGCGAGAGCTTTCCGTCTTCGATCCGATTCTTTTGGAATCGAAGGCCGCGGAGCCTGCCTCCTTCCTCGATCGCTTCGATGGGACTGAGACACTCCTCGAAGCGGACGAGGTATTTCTCCATCACGCGACGCATGATCTTCACCCTCGCGTTTTCGGCGCGGGCCAGGGCTTCGGGCGAGTCATCTCGAGGCGCGGCGAGGGGCATATCCTGCATCCTTCGTCGATAGACGAGCAGCGCGCCTCGAAGACCGATGGTTTCGGCGTCGAGCTCGTGCCGTGACAGGATGTCGGGGATGCCGCGAACCTCGAGCTCCTCCACGTCGACCTCGATGCCGCGCTGCCTGAGCGCCCTCCGGACGACCTCAAAGTTCACGATCTTCGCGACATCGATGGAGGCCAGGCCTCCTCCGACGACGAGCGCGCCGTCCTCAATCTCGAAATGGGGCCCGTCATAGGTGGGAGATTCATAGTGGTTAAACCATTGAACCAGTTCGTTCTGGTAGACGAGGCCGCGTCCCCGATAGGCTTCGATGCCGTCGATGGGCAGGGGGCGGTCGCGCCATGCGCCATTGGCCAGGATGACGGCAGAGAGCTTCAGTTCGTCGGTGAGAAACTCAACGCTCACATCTTCGCCGAGCCGGGTGTTCGTCAGGACGAAGATATTCGGGTGGTCGAGCGCCTCGTCGATTTTGCGGTATTCGGCCACGCGGAGTTTTCGATGCCAGCGTGGGAGTCCGCCTTCGATCTTTCCATAGGGTCGCTCGCCTTGTTCGATGACGAGCACGACAACACCTCGTTCGGCCAAGAGGCGCGCTGCCTCCGAGCCAGCAACTGCTCCTCCGATGATGGCGACGACAGGGACGCTTTCGCGGAGGGGAGAGAGCTCGAGCATAACCTTGGGGGCTCCTTGGTTGATGTGGATTCGCGGCGGAGCGTCGGCGCGAAGGCGCCCGGTTGCGCGGCTGGGCGCTCTTCTCTCACTCTAGCCAAAACCTGACCGAAAGGGGGAAGAATTTCATACTTCGGTCAAAGCTTTGCTGTTCGAGCCGCCGAAACCGAGGCTTTCCCTAGTCCGCTGGTGGAGACGTGCGTCGGTCGTCGCCGTGGGCGTTCGAGCCTCGGCGCTCAAAAGCCGGCGGCAGCGCGAAAGCGATAGCGCGTCGCCTTGGCTCTCCCGGTGATCGCGATGCGATCGTCGTCCTTCATGCGGTTGGCGATCGCACGCCAGACGTCGTCGCTCAGCTCGATGTTCAGCGACGAGGCGTATTCGACGATCTCGCCCTTTGTGAACTCGCGATCGGGCTCGGTGCTCAGGATCTCGAGGACGCACTCATATTCTTCGTCGGTGAGGAGCTCCCCTCTCCGCTGTCTCGGCCGAGGGGCATCGAGCATGCGCGCGGGAATCTCTTCGGGGCGCTCGAGCGCGGGGCGCGATTCCGAAAGTCTCCGCCCGAATGGCTGCCCGAGTTGATGCGCGGATTGTTGCGCGGATGGTTCCGGCCGAGGAAGGATGCGAAGCGAGTGACGTCCAGGGATCGTCTCTGCCGCCCGATGCGCCACATGGTCGTGGTGCGTAAAGAGGATGATCTGCACGCGCTCGGAGAGCTCGGCGAAGACCTCGAGCGCCGCCGCCGTCCGCGACTCATCGAAATGAACAAGAACATCGTCCAAGATGAGCGGGAGCGGCGTCTCTTCATGCGCGCGCAGCGCCGTCGCAAGGCGAAGCGCGAGCCAGATCTGATCGCGCGTCCCATCCGAAAGCGCATCGAGCTTAATCGCCCTACCGTCTGACGTGATGGCTTCAAGGGGCGCGTCCTCTCCTTGACCGAGCAAAAGCCCTTGATAGCGCCCTTCGGTGAGTCGCCTGAAGACATCGGAGGCTTGCTCGATGATGGGCTCGGCGGCGCCCTCGGCGCGCTCCTTTGCCCGATTGAGAAGGAAAAGCGCCGTGTGAAGCGTTGCGATCTCCTGCGCACGAGAGAGGATGAGCTCGCGGAGTTCTTCGCGCTCCTCGGCGATCGAGAGCGGATCCGAGTCGGCGAGCCGCTCGAGTTCGGCTTGGGCCCGCTTTTGCCTCTCTCGGAGCTCGCCTCTTTGGATGCCAAGCGCTTGGATCCTCTCCTCGAGGTCGGAGGCTTCCTCCTGGAGAGCCGTGGGGGAGCGATCGCTTTCGGAATCGAGTGGTGGCGCGCTCATCCTGGCGAGCTCGTCCTCGGCTTTTCGTAGAAGCGAGGCCAAATGCTGGGCCTCTCGCGCCCATTCCGCAGTGCGCTCGACCGATTCATCGCTTGGCTCCTCTTGGGCGCCGAGCTCGGCCCAGAGCGCATCGAGGTTTTTCTCGATCGAGTCGAGGCTCGCTTTGGCTTGCGCTTCTGCGATTCGGTGCTGCTCGAGCTTCGTCTCGGCCTGCTCGATGGCGCGCGCAAGTTCGACCGCTTTTTTTGCCTCGCGCTGAAGGACCTGGAGGGTCGCCTCGAGCGAAAGTTCCCGCGGCAGGTTGAGCGTCTCGGTGAACGCTTCTGTCTTCTTCAAGAGCGCTTTGGCCTCCTCCTCAAATCTCCCTAGCGATTGCTCGAGGCGAGACGAATCCGCGCGCGCGTCTTCGATCGCGGCGACGAGGAGTTGAAGGTTCTCTTGTCGCTCGAGCGTTGCGCGGATGGACTCTTGGTCTCCCCTTGCGCTCAGAGGAAGCTCCGAAATTCGTTCTTCCCACGTGTCTTCCGCGTTCTTCAGGCGATCCTTTGCGCTGTCGAGCGCATCTTTCGCGGTCTCAATCGCCTCGTCGAGCGACCTCGCGCGATCCTGAAGCTTTTCCGCTGCCGCGTTATGGGCGCGTCGGCGATCGAGCTCGCTCTTGATCGTCTGGGCGATGGCCGCCGAGGTGTTCAGTCCGAGCGCATCGGGGAGCGCGCCTCGAAGGATCCGGTGAACATCACCGAGATGGTTCTCGGCTGCGGCCGCTGCCTCATGGGCGAGCTTGCTCAAGCGCTCTTCTTCGACCCACGCTTGCCGAAGCGCCTCGAAATCCTCGAGCCAGCGCGCGTGATCACTCGGGGGCGCGGCGAGGAAGGGCCAGAGCTCAATCCAACGCGCGTCGGCCTCGCTCGCCGCCTTTTCGCTCGCCTCCTTCGCCTCAATGGCTCTCGGCAAGAGCGCGGCTTGTCGCTCGACTTCGCGTCTTCTTTCGACGATCTCGCCAAGCCGCGTTGCGCCCTCGAAGCGAAGGTCCATCAGGCGATCCACACGGCGCATCGCCTGCTCGAAGCGTTGGAGCCGATCGTCCACGTCGGCTTCGGCGCGGGCGATTGCGTTCCGGAGCGAAGACCAAGCAGCCTCTCTTTCGGATCGGGCAGTTTCGAGGGCTTCGTCGGTGGGGATCATCCCAAGACCGCGCTCGGCTTCTTCGAGCGAACGTTCCCTGTCGGCAAGATCGTTCTGTAGGCGCCGGACGTCGATGACGGCGCGTTCGAGTGCCTCGGCGGCCTCTATTTTCGCGGCCCTTCTTTGTTCGAGCAGCGTACGCGGCGCGATGTTGAGGCGGCGCATCTGCTCATCGCTCAGCTCGCCAAGCCCAAGCTTTTCCACGAGCCCAGCCATTTGGCGGCGAAGCTTTTCAAGCTCGGTGCGATGCGCGTTTTCTTCGCGTTCATGCTCCGCAAGCTTCGATAGCAGAGCCTCTGCCTGTTCGAGCGGCGTGATCCGAAGCTGCGCGGGGATCTCGGGAAGGCGCGCGTGCTCACGCATTCTTTCATCGAGCGTGCGCTCGGCTTGAAGGCGCTCGGCATGGGCCGCGTCGAGTTCAGCGAAATCGCGCTTGAGCGAGGCCCGGAGCGCGTCGTCGAGGATGGTCTCCCGAGCGCGCTCGAGTAGCGCATCGAGCGGGAGGTCGGCGCTGAGGCCGAGGGTTTGGCGAAGCTTTCCCCTACTTTCATCGAGGCGGGCGTGGAGGGTGCCCAGCGAGGCGCGGTCCTTCTGAGCCCTTTCGGCCCGCTGAGCCATCGACGCGATCTCATCGGCGTAGAGCGCGAGTTTCGGCTCGTCGCCAAGGGCGAGACGTTCATTTTCCGAAGCCGAGCGAGCCTCAGCCCGGTCTTCGAAGGTGCGCTTGGCTCGTTTCAGTCCATCCCAAGCAGATAGGAGTCTTGCCACCCGGTGGGGGTCAGGGAGCGCGCGATCACCGAGATGGGCACGAAGTCCTTCCATCAGCGCTCGCCGCTCGGCATCGCGCTCAGCCCAAGCGATCCGCTGCCTTAGACTGGCGAGTTCGCGCTCTCTGTCTTCTCGGATATTTTCGTTCTCTTCGAGCTCTTCGACGATCGCTTCGAGCTCGGCTTGCGCCGCCTCATAATCGCCGAAGCGGACGGCTTCGCGAAGCTCGCGTTCTTTGTCGACCAGCAAGGGGAGCAGAAGGTTGATTCCCTGATGCCGCTGCGCCCGGCCGCTGACCTCCTTGAGACGCGTGCTGAGTGAAGCTTGAAGCGAGTCGACGAGGCTAACGTTTACGCCGGTCGAAGCCGCGTAGATGATGGAGCCGAGCGCCCCATCGGCTCCAAGGAGCTCGGGCCCTCCGCCGATCTCGGCGTGCCCGAGATGGAAGATCGAGCGAAAGCGTGCGCGCTGATGCGCCGGGAGGGCCGCTTCAAAGCGCTCGCCCATCGGCGGCTCAACGAAGAGTTTTCTTCCGCGCCGTGTCCATTGAAGAGGAAGGCCGTTGGGGAGGATGGCTTCGGCTCCTGCGTGAAACTGCGCTTCGCTAAGTGGAGCGGCGAGAGAGCGATTCACCCCAAAAAAGAGCGCATCGATCGCGCGCATCGCCGTGCTTTTCCCAGCTTCATTGTCGCCGAGGATGATCGTGAGGCGCGCGTCGAGATCGATCGCGATCGGGGTCCCCCAAAGCCCGACTTTCTGAAAATGGAGTCGTTGGAGTCTCATCGTTTCCCGCTCCTTGCATAAGAGGCGATAAGCTCGAGGGCCGAGGCGAGGAGCGGCGCGAGGTCACGGTCGCCCCCCTCACCGAAAGCGCGCGCTCTCGCCTCTTTGAGGAGCGCTTGGTCCGATGGCGTGCCGCCTCCGAAATGTTCGCTCTCAATCCGTGCTTCGAGCTCATCGAGAGTGTGAGGATCGGCGAGGAGTTGATCGGTGAGCTCGCCGAGCGCGCTTAAAAATTCGCTGGATGCGCGATGATCCGGCGCCCTCCGGAGTTCGATCTTCTCGATCCACACTTCGCCTTCAAGGTGCGTGAGTGCCTCGATTAATCGCTCGCGAAGATCAAAGCCGAGATCGCGATGGGTCCACAGCCGCAGGCGAAAGACCGCGAGCCGTTTCTCCATGCGATCGGTCGCGCTCGCCTCTTCGATGCTTCTGACGAGGCTGCGAAGGAGCGTCTCATCGTCACCTTCGGCAAGATCGACCTCGAGGAGATGCCAGCGCGTGACGTCAAAGGATTGATGCTTGACTGAGAGGATTCGGTTTCCCTCGTATTCGACGAGGACGGCGCCTTTGGGACCGGTTTCTCTCGCGTGTCGGCCTTGGAGGTTGCCCGGGAAGACGATCGTCGTCCCGCCTTCGACGAGATGTTCGAAGCGATGGACATGGCCGAGCGCCCAATAGCCATAGCCGCGAGCGGCCAGCGTTTTCGGTGAGGTCGGCGCATAAGGCTCGTGCTCGGGGTAGCCCAGAAGCGATGTATGAAGGACGCCGATGTTGAGCTTACCGTGGATGGGCGCGGGGTAGCCGAGGCTGAGATCGAGGTGGACGGCCGCGGAGGGATAGCTTTGACCGTGGATCGCCACATCTTCGAGCTCGAAGGTCTCGGGGTAGTCGTGTGAGAAAATATGCACGCCTTCGACGAGCGTGCGTCCGCGTGGGACGATCCCGGCGTGATCGTGATTGCCGCGCGCAATGAAGACGGGGATCCCGCGCGTGGTGAGCTCTTGGAGCGCGCGGTTGAAATAGACCGAAGTGGCAAGGAGAGGGTTGGTATCGAAGACATCGCCAGCGAGGATCACAAAACGCACCTCCTCTTGGATGGCGAACGCGATGAGCTTCTCGAAGGCCTCGCGAGTCGCGCCGCGGATGCGCTCTTTCGGGGCGCCTTCGTAGGTCTCGAGGCCCCTGAGCGGCGAATCGATATGAAGATCGGCAGCGTGAAGAAATTTCGGCATCGTTCATCTCGCGTCGAAACGCAGGTTCATCTTAGCCGATGGCACTGATCGATTTGGCTAGGCACCCGCAAAGGCGGGTGTTTGAGCCGTCCGGCTCAACATTCCCCTGAGATATGCGCGGCCATATCGACGAGGATCCCGCGGATGTGATCGTCGGCGAGCTCGTAAAAGACCTGCTTTGCGCGCCGCTCCCCACGAACGAGCCTCGAGGCGCGAAGGAGGCGGAGGTGATGGCTTACGAGCGGCTGCGAGAGCTCGAGCGTCTCGGCGATCTCCCCAACCGAATGAGGTCGATCGAGGCAAACGAAGAGGATCCGGAGGCGCGTCGAGTCGCCGAGAAGCCGGAAAGTTTCGGCGAGCACATCGATTTCAGCGCGTTCTGGGTAGGGGATGCTCATGTCGGCTCCTCGCCGGAAGGTGCGCTTGGGCCTTCGTTGGGGTGGATCGTGGACACGTCTTCGCCGCCTTCGCGATGCGCGAGAGTTTCGGCCTCCACTTGGTTCTGCTCCAGGGGCAGCCGCATGAAGCGGCAAGGGTTGCCATCGGCATCGTCCCAATTGATGGCGATGGTGGAGTGGCCGATATCAAAGCGTTCTTCGAGGGCCTTTTCGACACGTCTTACGACGAGGCGGAGATCGGCTCCCGGAGAGGGCCGGACGTGCATCGTCGCGAGCGCGTAGCCCGAGGTGATGAGCCAAACATGCGTGTGGCTCACGGCTTCGACACCCTCGATGTGGTCGACGAGATAGCGCTCGATGTCCTGCGGCATCGCGTTATCGGGTGCGCCTTCGAGCAGAATGTGGAGCGAGCGACCAAGCAGTTTCCACGCGCTCCGGAGGACAAGGAGTGAGACGAAGATCGATAGGATGGGATCGATCGGCGTCCAACCGGTGAAATAGATCACCACGGCCGCCAGGATCGCCGCTGCCGAGCCGAGGAGATCGCCAATCACATGGAGGATCGCCCCCTTCACGTTCACATGCTCGCGATCTCCGCGCGTAAGCAGGTAGAGCACGAGCAGGTTCACAAAGAAACCAAAAGCGGCGATGATGAGCATCGGCCCGGCGAGCACCTCCGGGGGATTTCGAAAGCGCTGATAGGCTTCGATGAAGATCCAAAGGACGATCCCAAAGAGCGTGAGCGCGTTGACGAAGCCCGCGATTACCTCGAATCGGAGATAACCAAAGGTGCGTTTCCCGTCGGCTTCGCGGCGGCCGAAACGGAAGGCCGCATAGGCGAGCCCCAGCGCGACCGCATCCGTGAGCATATGCCCGGCGTCGGCGATGAGGGCGAGCGAGCCGGAGACGTAGCCGCCGATGGCCTCGACGAGCATGAAGGAGAAGATCAGAAAGAACGAGACGAGGATCTTGCGCTCGTTGTCCCGGTTCACCTCGGGTGCGTGCGAATGAGGATCGTGATGGTGGTGGTCGTGAGTCTCAGCCATCGCCTATGCTATGTATATATAAATAGGTTTTTATAGGATAGCTTCTTATGAGCGATGCTGGCGCCAGATGCAAGGGACTACGATCCGCCTCGGTAACCCGCCTGATCGCGCGCGATACGGCCGATGAGCCCTTTGATGGTGATGTCGAGCTGGCTCCCCTCCGTATAATCGGCCGGCACCACGAAGTGCGCGCGATCTTCCGCGATGAGTTTATAGACTTTTTCCTGCTGCTCGAGCCGAGCCCAACGGATCGGATCGAACACAGCGATCGAGAAGCCGCCCTGATGCCGCACCATTTTCATCGAGGGAATGTCGGTATCGCCATCGCCTAGGTAGATCATGCGCGAAAAAGGCAGCGGCCGCTCCTCAGGCGGAATCCACGCGTTGACGGCGCGATCGTCCCAGTGGTTGTCGATGCCTTTATTGATGCGAAAAAGAAACTGGGTCTTACTGGTGTAGTTGATCGCGACCGCGGCGGAGCGCGCGATGCCCTCGCCATCGTAATGGTATCTGCAGGCGAAGATCCGCTTGAACGCATGCGCGATTCGGCACGCGCGGATCATCTCTTCATTACCGGACGAGACGACATAATGCTCGAGGAGGAGCCCGCGCTCTTCGGCATAGCGGTTGATGCGCTCGAAGAACTGCGGAACGCCCGCAAAAAACGGCGTCGAGGCGCCATGTTGGGCGAGGAGCTCGCAGGTGATATGGATGCCGCGTGCTTCGGCCTTTTCGAGAATCAAGCGGAGGTAGGTGAGGATGGAGTCGGCGTCCTCCTTCCGCGCTTCTTCGCTCACCTCACCCCAAAAATCGGCGGGCGACAGCCCGAGCACCTGCGGGATGAGGCTGTGCTCCTGGATGTTTCCCGGCGCCAGCGTGCCGTCGAAGTCGTAAACGATCGCGGTCTTCAGCATCTCATCTCTCATCGGATTGGGGCTCGATCAATTGCGGCGGACCTTCCTCTTCGCCGCATCGCGGATGACGAGGTGCGCTCAAAAGGTGAAGACGCATCTCGCCGAGATTCATACCATGCGGCGCTGACGAATCGCGTAAGCTGAGCGGTATGAAGAGATTGACAGAACAAGAGATCGAGAAGGGGCTCGAGGAGCTTCCCGATTGGCGCAGAAGAGGCGATGGAATCGAGCGGAGCTTTCGCTTTCGAGATTTCGTCGAGGCCTTTGGGTTCATGAGCCGTGTGGCGTTGATCGCGGAGAAAATGAACCACCATCCCGAGTGGTCGAATGTCTATCAGCGGGTCGATGTCCGGCTGACGACCCATGACGCAAAGGGCATCACCGAGCGTGATCTCCGGCTCGCGAAAGAGATGGATCGGCTCTCAGGAGCGTAAGTGGCGCTCGACGATGGTCGGTGTCCCGTCGCCCTCGAAGATCGCGCTCGCCTCGCGCCTCGCAAAGAGCGAGGCGAGGCTCGAGGCGTCGACGAAGGGCGCTGTGAGCCATGACATCTTTCGCCTTGGGTCGGCGTACCTCTCTGCCTCATTCCTCGAAAGGGACTCGAGCAGAAAGCGCGCGAAGAGGAGCTCATCCAGAGGCGAGTCCTCCGCGTAGAGCTCACGGACCGCGTTTGGACCCGCCTCAACGCTGATGGTTCTGCAACCCTCACTCTTGATGGTCGCGATCGCCGCTGCGACGGTGGGTGTGTCAAGTTTGATTCTACGTATGCCCGGTGGCAATCGCGCGATGTTTTCGCTCGCGTTCTCGTTTGCCGAAAGGAGGGTCACTGTCGTTCCGAGCTCGCGGAATACGGGGTGTGCCGGGGGGAGGTCGAAGGAGCGTGTCAGAATGAAGAGTCGAGGCGGATTGCTCCGCCCAAGCTCCGTCCGAAGCGCGGCGAAGGATTCGGTGAGGGGCGCGTAACTCAGCGAAGGCTCGGCTCGGAGGATGCGTCCGGTGAGTAGGACGGCGTCAGCACGCGTACGTGCGAGCTCGAGGACGACGCGATCGATGGCGCTTTTCGGCGCACCTGGCTCGCCCACGCGCGTCATCCAATAGCGGCCGCCGGTTACGACGCCCGCACTCACCTGGGAGACTCCCTCGAAATCGAGATCGACGAAGGGGAGCGCTTCCTCGAGAAACTGCCGGATAGCCCTTGGCGAGCGGAGCCGGTCAAGGAGCGCGCTCATCGCCTAGATGGGCTCGGTCGAGGGCGCGGAGGAAGCGGTTTTCTTCGCCCTCCGCTCTTGCTCCCAGCGAACGAGCGTCTCGGCATCCATTGCGGCACTAAAGAGATAGCCTTGGACGACGGGGCAACCGATGGAGCGGAGGTATTCGAACTCTTCCTCCGTCTCGACGCCTTCGGCGACGACCTCGAGCCCGAGGCTATTGCCGAGGGCGGTAATCGCGTTCGTGATCGCCATATTTTCGGCGTCGTATGGGAGGTTACGAATGAACGTTCGGTCAATCTTCAGCACATCCATGGGGAAGCGCCGGATGTAGTTCAGCGTGGCAAAGCCCGTTCCGAAATCGTCGATGGCGACCAAGCAGCCGAGCTCCCTGAGCGCGGCGACCTTTTTTCGATTTTGCTCAGTCGATTCGAGGAGGACGCTCTCGGTGAGCTCAAGCTCAAGCGAGCGTGGGGGGATGCCCTCATCGTCGAT
>JAAZAH010000168.1 GCA_012514415.1 Sandaracinaceae bacterium | reverse complement strand
TCCTTCTTGTGTTCATCGACAACCTCTTCTATGGGTTTTCATCCGCCGCTTTTACGAGCAAGTTTCGCGCTCGCCATTTTGAGTTTTCTTTCGATTTCAAACCCTCAATGTGTCGCACCAATTAAGGCATCAGTTCGTTCTTGGTACTTAGCGGAGGTGATTGAGTCCGAGTATTCCGGTAAAAAGCATCGAAAGGCTGTCGACACGGTGACGACTTTGCAAAGCGTCTTTTCCGCTAGATAGGGCAGTAGAATCTCACTGATCATGACACTTTTGTCATTTTGAGTGTTCATAAGACGCTTTCAGTCTCTCCGGTGACACAGCCGCTCTTTTTTGTATCAGCGAGAGCTGATATTGAACTGCGCTTGTGACGGTGATGCGTCAGCCGAGAGGCATTTGCGGATCGTGAGCGACGAATTGTGCCGTCGAGGCGTCGCGATCCGCTTCCATGCTTCTGATCAGCGCGTGGGACGACGGGCGGCAGAGGCAATGCGCGCACGCCTCGCGCGTTCGAACCTCTCTTTCGCTGCGCGACCTAGGCTCGCGTCTAAGCTCTTCCGAGACTTCGCGCTTTAGGCTCTTCGCCGCGTCGTGCATACTGTCCTATACACAACTCAAGCCCTTATGCTTTGAGTGCATCGCACGATCAGAAAGACGGCCGCGCATGGAAACGACAGAATTCGATGTCCTCATCGTCGGCGCCGGGCTCTCCGGCATCGGCGCCGCGTATCATCTCACGAAAAATTGCCCGCGACGCTCCTTCGTGATCCTTGAGGCGCGCGAGCGGATCGGCGGAACGTGGGATCTCTTCCGCTATCCCGGCGTCCGCTCGGATTCCGATATGTACACGCTCGGCTACTCCTTCAAACCTTGGACGGGGGAGAAATCGATCGCGGATGGGCATTCGATTCGCGAGTACATCGAAGAGACGGCGCGCGAGAACGGCATCCTCCCCAAGATCCGTTTTGGTCGCCAAGTCGTATCCGCGAGTTTTTCGACCGAGGAAGCGCGCTGGACCATCAAGGTGCTCAACAAGGAGACGGGCGAAGAGGAGACTTACCGCGCTCAGTTCCTCCACTCCTGCGCCGGCTACTACGATTACGACGAGGGCTATACGCCCGAATATCCCGGGCGGGAGAACTTCAAGGGCACGTTCATCCACCCGCAGTTCTGGGATGAGTCGCTTGAATATGATGGTAAGCGCATCGTGATTATCGGAAGCGGCGCCACAGCCATCACGCTCCTCCCATCGCTCGCCGAGCGCGCCGCCCATACGGTCATGCTCCAGCGCTCACCGACCTATCTCGTCACCCTCCCCGAGCGCGATCCCCTTCGAAAAACCCTCACCAAATACATGAGTGAGGACGCCGCGGCCTCGATCATCCGCCTCAAAAACATCGCGGGCAGCATGGCGCTTTATAACTATACGCGCCGCTTCCCCGAGGCAGCCAAGCGCTTCCTCATCGGACAGATCCGTAAGCGCGTCGGCGATGTGGTCGATGTCGATGAACATTTCACGCCCCGCTACAACCCTTGGGATGAGCGCCTCTGCGTCGTCCCCGACTCCGACCTTTTCCGGAGCATCCGCGAGGGAAAGGCGAGCGTCGTCACCGATGAGATCGAGCGCTTCGTCGAAGACGGCATCGAGCTGAAGAGTGGAAATAAGCTCGAGGCCGACATCATCATCTCCGCGACCGGACTCAAACTGAAGTTCCTCGGCGGGATCCAGGTCGAGATTGATGGTGAGACGATCAACCCGGCCGATACGATGACCTATAAAGGCATGATGTGTAGCGACGTCCCGAACCTCAGCTTCGTCGTCGGCTATACCAATGCCTCGTGGACGCTCAAGGCCGATCTCGCGAACGAATATCTTTGCCGCGTCCTCAACCATATGGAGGAGCATGGCTACGCCATCTATTGTCCGCGGCGAGACGATCCACGGCTGAAGGAGGAGCCGCTTCTGGACCTCCAATCGGGTTACGTGAAGCGCGCCGCCCATCTCATGCCCAAGCAGGGCTCCTTCTCGCCGTTCAAGCTCCACCAGAACTACGCCCTCGACTTCATCAACTTCCGGCGTTCGCGGATCGACGATGGCTATATGGAGTTCAAGCGCGCGCCGTCGCTCAAAACGAAGTCCGATCAACAAGAAGCTGCCGCGGCAGGTCGAAGCGCGTAGGTCACGCCAACGTTCTTTTAAGCTTTCCCTTCACCTTAGCGCACAGAGGGGAATGAACACCGGGCCGGTGCGGAAGAAACGCTGCACCGGCCCTTTCATTTCGTGAAGCTCGGCTCCGCATCGCCGTGGCAATTTCTCGGCACATGCCCAAGTCGAAGCGCATCCCGAGCATCGGCCCGAAAAGAATCCCTCTCGGGGGTTCTCCCGCGCTTGGGTTTTGTTTATGCTGAGCGCACTTCGAACGCTTTATGCGGTGGGTGCTTGAGAGTGCCCTTCGCCGAGATGCGGGCTCTCCCGCAGAAGTGGACCCTCATGAAAACCCCCACGGCTTCTTGCCCTTTCCATCGGTTCAGCGGCGTCCTCACGCTCCTCGCGGCGCTACTTTGGCTTAGCGCGTGCGGCGGCGCCTCCGAGCTGCTCATCCCGGAGATCGAAGAACTCGATGCCGACGCCGGCATTCCGCTGGATGATGAGGAAGAGCCGCGCATCGACGAGGACGAGCTCGACGAAGAGGAGCCGCACGACGAAGAGGACGAAGGCGACGATCCGAACGATGGGAGCGACGACGACGGCGGCGGAAACGACGACGGCGGCGGAAACGACGGCGGCGGCGGAAACGACGACGGCGGCGGAAATGACGACGGCGGCGGAAACGACGACGGCGGC
>JAAZAH010000167.1 GCA_012514415.1 Sandaracinaceae bacterium | reverse complement strand
TGCCACACGTGATGCGCGTGGATCTCCGCGCTCTCCAACCACCGCGATGGCGCGTTTACATCAACCTGGGTCGGCCGTGTTCGATCCAAGCTCTTGTCTCAACCGTGATATTTCACGGTTTTACCATGATATTTCATGGCTGTGCCGGCGGTAAGAGGATTGCGGCCCACACGAGGGCCGAATTTCGGGCCTTTTTTGCTTGGCACGAAGAATGCGTAGTCGCGTCGCCATGCGAAAATCCATCGCTCTCTCCCTCTTCGCCGCGCTTGGACTTTTGACGGTCAGCCTCTCCGCATGCTCGAAACGAGCGGCCGATGGGGAGGTCGATCGTCTCGTCCTCGGCTTTTATACCACGCCCCGCGAGGTCTATGGCCGGGCGATTCTTCCCGCCTTCATCGAAAGGCACGAGCGATTCACGGGAAGGCGCCTCGAGATACACGACTCGTACCTTGGAAGCGGCGCACAAGCGCGGGCGATCGTCGGCGGCTTCGAAGCCGATGTGGCCGCACTCTCGCTCAAGCCCGATCTCGATCACCTCGCCGAAGCCAACCTCATCACGCACGACTATGCGGAAGGTCAGTACGGCGGCATGGTGACGCGCTCGCTTGTCGTCATCGGAGTCCGTGAAGGCAATCCGAAACACATCCGCGATTTTGCGGATCTCGCCCGCCCCGGAGTTTCCATCCTCACGCCCAACGTCCGAATGAGCGGCGGCGCCATGTGGAATTTTCTCGCTCTCTACGGAGCCGCGAAGCGGGGCCATCTCGGCGTCGATCCGAGCGATGAAGACGCCATCATCCGGCGTCTTTCCGAGATCCTCCGAAACGTCATTGTGATGGACCGCGGCGCGCGTGAGTCGAGTCTCAATTTTGAGCGCGGCATCGGCGACGCCATCATCACGTACGAGAACGAGCTCCTGACGGCGCGCGATGCCGGTCACCGATTCGAGATCATCATCCCACGATCGACGATACTCATCGAGAACCCCATCGCCCTCGTCGACGTCTACGCCAAAAAACATGGGAGCCTTGAGATCGCCCGCTCCTTCATCGAGTTTGTCCACACGCAAGAGGCGCAGCGTGCATTCGCCGAGGCCGGCTATCGTCCGGTCCATCCCGCAGTGGAGGAAGAGTTCAGATCAAAATTCCCCGCCGTCGACGAACTCTTCCGCGTTGAAGATCTTGGCGGTTGGGAGACCGTCCGCCGCGAGATTTTTGCTGCGGGCGCCCTCTACGATCGTGTCCTCGAAGCGAGCCGGCGCCGATGAAGGAGACTGCCGTGAAATCGATGGCCGTGCGCCGCACGCCCCGCCGCTTGCTTTCCATCGCCCGCGAGAGCGCGTTCGAGAGATCGATGCGCGGCACGGTGCTCATCTACCTCACGCTCATCGTCCTTCTCCCGCTCCTCGCGCTCACACATGCGGGCCTCAGTGAGGGCGTGAGCGGCGTCTTCGAACGAATCACGAGTCCAATCGCAAAGCACGCCATCGTCCTCACGCTTTGGACAAGCGCCCTCGTCGCCGCAATCAACACGGTATTCGGCGTGGCCACCGCATGGCTCCTCTTTCGGTATCGCTTCCCGGGGAAGCGATTGCTGAACGCCATCGTCGACCTCCCGCTCGCGATTCCAACCCTCGTCACCGGGCTCATGATCACGGTCCTCTATGGTCCAGGTTCATTGATCGGAGAGCGCTTCGAGGGATTCGGCATCCAGCTGGTTTTCGCCAAACCCGCCATCGTTCTCGCGCTGCTGTTTGTGACCTTTCCATTCGTCGTGCGAGCCGTGGAGCCACTCCTCGAAGAGATCGATCCCTCCGAAGAAGAAGCGGCAATTTTGCTCGGCGCCGATCCCATCCGGATCTTTCGAACCGTCTACCTCCCGGTTGTCCTTTCCGCGGCGGTCTCCTCGGGCATTCGGAGTTTTGGTCGCGCCGTCGGCGAGTTCGGATCCATCGTCGTCGTCGCCGGCAACATCCCTTTCGAGACCCTCACCGCCCCCATCTACGTCTTTGGCGAGATCGAAAGCGGCGCACCGGAATCCGCCGCGGCCGTCTCCCTCGCGCTTCTCCTCACGGCGCTCTCCCTCCACGTCATCGCGCGAGTTGTCGAGAGGCAGATCGGAGCTCGCCATGCGTAGGGTGCTTCCCTCTCCGTTCAGCTGGGGCGTCGAGGTGAACAGTTCGACCGCCGCTCGACAATCTTCGCTCGGGGGATCGCTCGGACGGCTCGCTCTCTTTGTACTGATCGCTTCCTATCTCGCCATGATCCTGATTGGGCCGATCGTGGCGCTCCTCATCGAATCGGCGGAGCTTGGCCCGAACGAGCTCGTCAGAGCGCTCAGTCAACCGGGCGCGCTCGAAGCGCTCAAGATGAGCTCACTGCTCGTCGGAATCGCCGCGGTCGTGAACGCC
>JAAZAH010000166.1 GCA_012514415.1 Sandaracinaceae bacterium | reverse complement strand
GGGAGTGCGTAACGAAGAAGCGGCCGTATCACGATTTGTGTGTGTGGAGATGGAACGCGGATGCCTTCGGCACCGGGAATCGGAAGCCGAGCTCCTCCGCCGCGCCGCACATTGACGTCGGCGTTGAACGAGAGACGCCGCGGAGGGAGCTCGGCGGAGAGGGCTCCCTGCATCCAGAGTTGAAAATCCTGTGCGAGGCTCGGCGCTGCCATCGCGTTGTCGGGAAAGGCGAGCCGCATGAGCGCGAGAAAGACCCAGATGGCGTAACGTGACATGCAAAGTCCTCGTTCAACTCAGCCCGAGCGCGGCGAACGTCGCTCGCCGCGTGTGCACCTTCAAGAGCTGATGTAAAGGTTGAACTACGGCGCCTCTTCGCTCTGTCGAACCCCTTGGAGGCGCGATGCACGAGCTCCTCGGCTGCGCCGATGTATGCCGCTGCGTGCGATTACTCATTGGCAAGTTAGAAACGTCGTCGTTTGGGGCTTCGTGCTTTCTTGTTCGCGGTACAATATGAAGGTAGAGCCTTGACGACGATGTCGATCCTCGAACAGCGTAAAGACCGATACCTCCGCGCACCGCGCTTTCAGCCGGGAAGCGAGACGCCCATTCTCGAGGTCATCGCTTGGGAAAACGATCGTGAGCGCATCCTTGCCTTCCACCTCGCGGAGGATGGAAGCCCAATACGCGAAGAGCCGCTCACGGAGTTGCTTCCCTCGATCTCTGGTTATTCGAGCGAGCCCGGGACGCCAGGTGTAGGCGCGCTCGCGGAACTCGAAGCGCGACACGGAGGATCGCGCGCCTTCATCGAACAGCGTCACGGTGAATCGTGCATCTATCTCGAGCGTGACGGAGAAACGCATCTGGTGCAGCGCGCTCCCGCGATGTTCGCTGCGCCTGCGGTCTTCGAAACGCCCGACGGCGCATATGTCGCCTTCCACCACGATCTCCGCGAGGATCGGGGCGTCCGTGATATCGCCAAATGGATCGCCATCCGCTTCGTCGATCGGAGCGGAAACGTCTTCGAGCCGAGTGCGCCCATGCTTGAGCTCGATCGCGATCGCGAGGGCGTCGAGCAGAGTTTTGAGTTTCCTGCCCTCGTCGTCGGCGCGGATGGCGCCGTCGCGCTCTTTGGTCGAGGAAGCCATAACTTCTATCGGCAGGATTGGAGCGCCGATGGATTTGGCCCGCGCCTTCCGCTCAGTGATGGTGAGTGGGGATCGCGCGGAAGGCGTGTCGCCGCCGCCGTCTTTGGAGACCGGCTCTTCATCGCGCGGCGCGATCGAAAGGGCATCGTCATCGACGTCCAAGAGGCGCCGCGTGGCGGAGCACCTGCGCTTCGAAAGGCTGCGACCGAGCTCGGCCCGCCACCCCCCATCCCGACTTGGGAGCGTGAGCGCGATCCCGCCAGTGCGCGCGGTCTTCGGACCTTCTTTGGCGACATTCAGCAACACAGCGCCCACTCGGACGGCGTCGGGAGCGCCGAAGAGGCCTACCTCCGGGCGCGCGATATCTACGGCGACGATTTTGTCGCGCTCACGGATCACGAATCCTTCCTCGGAAAGCGGACGGGGCCTGGTGAGTGGGAATATCTCAAGGACGTGGCCGATCGCTTCAACGCGCCGGGCCAGTTCGCCACGCTCATCGCATATGAATGGACCGGCAGAGCGTATCCCGGCCCAGGACACAAATGCGTCTACTTCCCGCGTCGCGACTTCCCGATTGTCTCGCGCGATGAGGTGCCCGAAGGACGCCAGCTCGTCCAAGCCATTCGCGCGCGCGGTGGCATCGCCTCGCCCCACCATATCGGCTGGACGGGCTGCGATGAGGACGGGCACGATTCGATCGGTCAGCCGGTCTGGGAGATCTGCTCTTGCCACGGTTGCTACGAACACCCCAACCACCCGCTCGGACAGCGCGGCGAGCACCATCATCAACTCGTCGATGCGATGCTCGCCAAAGGTCATCGCTTTGGTTTTACAGCAAGCTCCGACAGTCACGGGCTGCTCTACCACCACGGCGAGGCGCGAAAGCGCGATCCGTATCGCACCGGTCTCACCGCGATCCTCGCCAAAGAGCTCACGCGCGAAGCCATCTTCGATGCCCTCAAGTCGCGGAGCTGTTATGCGACAAGCGGAGCGAAGATCCGCCTCGATTTCACCGGCGACGGCCATCCGATGGGAAGCGAATTCGAGTCGAAGGGTGTGCCCGTGCGTTTTCTTGGTCGCGCCGTAGGCGAACGCGCTCTCCGTGCCGTTCAGCTCATCGGACCCCAAGCAAAGGTCCTCGCGGAGGGCGAAGTGAGCGGCGATGAGGGCTCACTCGACGTCTCGATATGGGCACCCTATGCCTATCTTCGCGTGATTCAAGAGGACGGTGAGATGGCGTGGGCGAGCCCGATCTTTACCACGTCGCCCGAAAGACGCCCCGGCGACTAAAAGCGTGCGCGATCGAGGCCCATCCGGCCGCTCATCGGCTCTTTTGCGCGGGACCGAGCCACGCCTCGAGCGCTCGGAGAAGGCCTGCCCGATCCGGACGATGCGCACTCCATGCGAGGTGGCCGTCGGGACGGATGAGAAGGACTCCGAGATCGTTCAAAAGAGGCTCTTCGCTCGTCGCGAAGATGAGCCGATCGGACCAGGCTCGCGACGCCTCCTCGATCTCCTTTGAGCGCGTTGAGTCGATGAGGACGAAGCGAATGCCATCCATCACTTCATAGAGGCGCCTTGTGCTGCCTGCGCCCTTCGACTCCCCAGATCGGGCGTTGCGACCCTCGAGCTTGGGCAGGATTGGATGATCGCCAACCCTCTCTCCGGTCCTCGGCGCGTTTGGCACTCCCGCCGGCGCCCCGTATCCATAGCCAAGCCCCGAAATGAGAAGACGCGCGCTCTCCGCGATGCGCGGTACGCTCGTGATGGCAGGCACGAGATAGGGCCGCACGGCCCGGATGATCGCCGGAGCGACAGCGAGACTCAGGATGAAGCCGCTGACGTAGATCGTCCTGCGCGCGATGGGCTTTCGCTCACGTTCATAGCTATCGAGCAGCCACTGTGGGGCCCATCCATGATGCACGGCCGCGAGCTTCCACGAGAGATTTCCCGCGTCCTGCAGCCCCACGCTCATGCCCATTGCGCCCATCGGCGAGTGCACATGCGCCGCGTCGCCCGCGAGAAAAACGCGGCCGCGGCGGTAGTACCGGGCGTGCCTGCGCTCCGTGAGGAAACGGCTCGACCATCGCACCTCCTCAAGGTGCAAGGCACTGCGCGAGAGTCGACGAAGCGACTCGGCGATTTCTTCGAATTGAAGCGGCTCCTCCAAAGGGACGCGCGCTTGACGCCGATCCCAAACTGTCGCCCGAAACCACCCATCGCCAAACGGCGTAAGAAGCGCGACGCCATCGCTCCCGATCATCGGCGTGATCGCGGGCGTGAGCACCTCGTGGAGGCGCACGTCGGCGAGGAGGAGATGCGTTCGATAACTTCGCCCTTCGAACGGAACGCCAAGCTTCTCACGAATTTTGCTATGCGCTCCATCGGCACCGACGACATAATCGGCCCGCTCGAAACGCTCTCTCCCGCCTTCGAGCACACGGAGCGAGACCCCGCCGTCTTGTTCGCTGAGATCGATAACCTCGGCGCCACGCACGATCTTCGCCCCTTGTCGCTCGGCCCGCTCGAGCAAGCGCGCCTCGGTCCGGGCCTGTTGGATCATCAAGACGAAGGGGAAGCGGCTCTCCGGATGACGGAGATCGAGTCGAACGACCCGACCCTTTCCGAGATCCGCACGCACTTCGGGAACAGGAAAGCTCTCAGAAACGAGGCGATCGGCGAGACCGCGCGCGTCGAGGTATTCGAGCGAGCGTGCATGGAGGGCAAAGGCACGCGTGAGGTTCGATTCATGGGCGCGCTTCTCGAGGACTCGAACCGGCACGCCGGCTTCGGCAAGATCGCCGGCGAGCATTAGGCCCGTTGGGCCGGCTCCCACAATGATCACGCTCACGCGCCCCTCCTTTCCCCTCCGCGTCATTTTGACGCGACAGCTCGTGCATCCTTCTTCACGATCGGGGGAAACCGCGCCGAGAACAAGCCCCGCGGGCAAAATAGCGAAACGCGCCGGCGGCGCGGGCGAGGAGACGCTCAGGCGGCGCGGGCGAGCTCTTTGATTTTTCCGACCATCGACAGGAGGCCGTTGCTCCTGCCTTGGCTGAGGTGCTGATCAAGACCGAGCTCTGCGAAGATCGGACGGGGATCGAGCGCTTCGATCTCTTCGGGTCGCTTATGGTCAAAGAGCATCATCACGATGGCGACGAGGCCCCGCACGATATGCGCGTCCGAATCCGCGATGAAATGGAGGGCTCCTTCGCGCTCTTTTGAGGGCTCAGCGATGAGCCAAACTTGGCTCTGGCAACCAAGCACCTTATTCGCCGGAATGCGCGCCTCGTCCGGGAGCGGCTCGAGCTCCTGCCCGAGCTCGATGATCATCCGGTATTTATCCAGCCAATCGTCGAGATAGTCGAAGCTCTCTCTCAGTTCATCGAGCGTCATCATCGCAAGGCTCATAGCGCTCGTGCGCCTCCCTGGCCACCGAAACGGTCTGCCTCAGGCCTGCTCCCCGCCCTCGAGCGCCCTTCGGATGGCTTCGGCGAGTTTTGCGCCCTCCTCGTGATCGAAGGCCTTGGGAGACCATCCAATCCCGAGCCCCTCCTCTTCGTTGGGCTTCGGGATGATGTGAAAATGGACGTGAAAAACGGCTTGATGTGCCATCGGCCCGTTGTTCTGGAGAATGTTGTATTGCTCGACTCCGGTGACTTCGCGCACCGCGCGGCAGAGACGCGGAAGGACGCGGCCAACGGCCGCCATCGACTCATCGCTCAGCTCGTGAACGTACGCCTTCGCCTCCTTGGGGATGACGAGCGTATGTCCTTTGCTGAGGGGACCGATATCGAGAAACGCGAGCACATGCTCATCTTCGTAAACTTTATGAGCAGGCAGCTCGCCTCGGATGATTCTGCTGAAGATCGTCTCTTGCATGCGCCTAGTTTATCAGCTTGAGCTCTCCGCTGCCCCCTCGCCTTCGGCAGGGCGCGCGGCGGCAAAGAGCACACCTTTATAGCGGCCGCCATACCAAGGCGCGCTCGTCTCTTCGGGCTTCGTCGGGATCGAATAGGCGAGCGCCTCAGTGAAGCCATTTCGCCGCGCCTCTTCAATGGTGCCTTCGATCTCCTCGGCCGAATCGCCGACAAGCGCGACGAAGAGGATGCCCACCGGGACGTGCTCTCCTTCGGCTTTGCTCTTTGCATCGTTCGCAAGCGCCCGAAGTCTTTCGCCGAGCGCCTCAAAGCTGCCGGGTGAGCCGGTGATTTCCTCCCGCCCGAACGCGGCGGCGTAGTCGTAGCCCTGGAGCTCGAAGAGGGCGAGCCCTCGAGCCGTTCGCGCCGTCCCACGCACGTCCGCACCACCTCTCGCGAACGAGCGGACCCGGCGGATCGCCTCGTCCACAAACGAAAACGCGCCCTCATCGCTTCCAAAGAGCGAATCGTCGTCAAGAAAATCGAGCGCCATCAGAAATTCGTCGGCGAGGCGGGTAAACCCCGGAAGCGTCCCTGCACATTTCAATCCGAGCATGCTGCACTATCCTCGAGTCTAAGGTCTCTTTGCAAGGTGATTTAGGAAGCCAACGATGGCACGCAAGGTGAGATGCGCCCTCACCGATCGGAAGACCTCGAAAGCGTGTTGGGCCCCGGGGATCTCGGCATAGATGACTGGAGAACGCGAGATCTCGCGGAGGGCTCGTGCGAAATCGCGCGCTTCGCCCACCGGGACGAGGCTGTCGAATTCGCCGTGCACGATGAAAAACGGTGGCGCGTCTGGGTGAACGTGATCGATCGGGCTCGCGAGTGAATAAAGCGAACGGGCCTCGTGATTTTCCTCGGCCTTCATCCCGATCACGAGCCGTTCGACGAGGAAGCGAAGGCCGAAGCGCTTGAAATGCCCGCCCCGATTGAGGAAGTCGTAAACACCGTAAAAGCTCACGCAGGCAGCGACACTCGTATCCGCGTCTTCGAATCCGGGTTGGAGTTCGGGGCGGTCGGGGGTGAGCGCCACGAGGGAGGCGAGATGGGCGCCTGCGCTATTTCCCGACACGACGATGAATGAGGGATCTGCGCCGAGACGCTCGGCATGTTCGCGCGCCCAAGCAACGCCGCGCTTCGCATCCTCAAGATGTGCCGGGAAGCGGTATCTTGGGCTGCGTCGGTAATCCACACTTACGCAGACCCAGCCATGTGCGGCGAGGCGGCTCATGAAGGGAAGGCCTTGATAGCGCTTGAACCCGAGAACCCAGGCGCCGCCATGAAAATAGACCAGCATCGGAGCGTTCTCCGGTGCATCGGCGCGCCGGTACACGTCGGCGCGGAGCGTGAGCCCGTCTTCAAACTCGTGCACGATCTCATCGCGGAGCCGTTCGACGCGCCGATCGTGATACGAAAAAGGAAATAGGAGCTGGCGGATGGGGAGGCGTTCGCTCTCGGACGCGAGGGCGAGCTCCGCGTCAAACTCTTCGCCGAGAGCCTCTTCGAGCGCATCTTTCACGCTCTCATCCGTAAGATACGCGCGACGGTGTAGGCGCAATAGAAGGCCCGAAGACAGTCCGCCGAGGACGATGCCAAGCACCCCCTGCCAGCTCCCTAGGGCGCCGAGCGCAATGAAGAAAGCGAAGACGAGCCCCTGCGCGATGAGATGGTGCGCCGCGAGCTCAGCGACGAGCCATCCGCTGAAAAAAGAGAAGATGCCCAAGGTCGAGCCACCCATAAAGAGAGGCCGTGCGGCGTTCAGCGTGAGAAGAAAGGAGACGATGCCGGCAAAAAGCGCAAGCTGTCCGATAAGCACCGAGAAATCGGGCCAGACCATCAAGCCCGAGAGCGCGTTCATGCCCGCCTTTGCGGCAAGCCGCTCGGTCCGGATTTTTCGCCGCTCGCGGCGCGCTCCGAATCGGACGCCGACGCGGACTGTTTGCCCGTTCTCTCTTCCTCGGTCGTGTGTTCAAGGATGTACATCGCGGCAGCGACCACATCGTCCATACACGTCGCACAACCGGAGCCGCAGCATGCCGGCCACGCGTTTTGCGGGCGGCGCAGGAGCGATCTCACGAGGAAGCGATCGTCGTTCCGAAGTCCGTAACGGGCGCAGGCCTCTTCCGTGATGCGCTCGAGCTTGCTTTTCGTCTCCACAAGTGAAATCTAGCCCAACTCGATGTTTTTGCCCGCTCAATCTTCTGCCGCGCTTCGAAAGCGTCTCCTTCGAAGCGCTCCCGTCGAGCGCGCGCTGCTTGATTGTCTTTTCGCGCTCGAGCTCCGCTTCCCTGCCGCGATGCGCATTCTTCCGCGGATGGAAGAGACGCGTCGCGAAACGCGCGAGGCGCTTCTGCGGCATCTCAGCTCGAGCCCCGATCTCAAGACGCGCACCGAGGTCGCGATGTTCCGGCAGCTTCTCTTGGATCGCGAAGTCGGCGGTCCCCCGATGCGCGGGCCGTACTACGAAGAAGGCGAGCTTGTTCGGCATCTTGAGGAAGGCGAAGAGCGACTCGTCGAGCGGCATCTCATGTTGATGAACGTGCACACCGAGACGGCGAGGGGAGAAGCCTCTCGAGCCGCATCCGATGCGAACCCGGCTCGTCGAAGCGCATCGCGCTCATAGACGGCGCGAAACGCGGCTCCCCGTGCTCCTCGAAGCCATGGACCGCAAAAGTCTTGGCGAGTGAGCCCAAGGGTAGCGCAGCGAGCCCCCGGGCCGAGGCGCTTTGACGGATCGCCATTTTGGTTTCATAAAGAGCTCAGAGAGAACTCAACGAACATCCCACCGGACCCAACCGTCGATGCTCCAGCGCCCCGCGCGCACACGACGCAGTAGGCCGAAAGGGAACTCAACCAATGACCTGTGCTCGCCCTCATCGGCTCGGAGGCGGAATCGCGCATCAGGCGTAGGTTCCTCGCAATCCGCAGTCCTCGAAGATGTGTGTTCGCATGCTTTCGAGCACACATCGAGCAGCGGGCGCGTGGATGCGCGAAGAATCTCAGACGAAATTCCACCCCCTCGAAGTGAGCAAACGTAGGCATGGGTATGCTTTCAACACAGGCGGAGGGTCGCGCAGATTCTGCGTTTCGAGAACACCTAAGCGCAACGCTTGCCTTTGCGCGCAAAATATGCGCACAACTCCAACCAGCTCGCCTCCCCGCATCCAATGCGCTCCGAGTCTTCGCAACTTGGCATGCGCGTTGCTAGACAGCGTTCATACGGACCCCTCCACATGTTGTCCCCCTTTCAACATCGGTACTTTGAGCCCCGCACGAGGTGCATGAGATGAGCGCCACGCTAATCGCCATCGGTGCCGGCGCGGCGCTTGGGCTCGCCTCCATCCCGCATTGCATCGGGATGTGCGGCCCGATTGCCGGCGCGTGTTCCGGCTCGGTTCGGAGCGGCGTGGGGTATCAGCTTGCGCGCATCGCCGCCTATTCGAGCCTAGGCGCGCTCGCGGCCTTTGCGCTCCTCCCCGTCCGGGAAGCGCTCTCAGGCGGTGCCACGGCCTGGATTTTTGCGCTTATCACGGCCTTCGCCCTCCTCCTCTCGGCCTATCGAATCGGCCGCCTCGGAAGGCAGAACGGCGAAAATACCACTCAATCCTCGGCACTTATCCCTGCGGCTTCGCTTAAACGCCCGAAGGGTCAAACGCAGAATCGCCCCGGGCTCGCCCTGCCCGTCGGGCTCGGCCTTATCACGGGGCTTCTCCCCTGCGGCGCCCTTTATGGCGCCTTCGCTGTGGCTGCGACGGCGGGCGATCCGATGGCTGGCGCGCTCGGGATGGCGAGCTTTGCCGTGGCTTCTTCGCCCGGTCTCATCTTCTCGCAGGGAATCCTCCGCCTTCTCGCACATCGCCGCGCGACCTTCGGCCGCGCCGTCCTTGTCGGCGCGCTCGTGCTCGGCGCCATCTTCGTCATCCTTCGCCCGCTCCGAGCGGGACATGGCGCAGGACATGATGCGGCAGATTGCCACACCCAAATGCCGCAGGGGCAAGCGCTCTTGCTAGCAGACGCGGCAGAAAACCGCGCGATTTCGCGTCACCCGACTCGAACCGAAGGAGGGCTCGATGAGCGTGGATGAGCTCGCCATCCTCAAGAATTCGAGGCGGAGAGATGCAAATTGTGCGCACTGCGCCCAACCGATCCCTGAGGGGCGGAGAGACGAATATTGCTGTCGAGGCTGTAAGGCGGTCGCGTCCTTGATCCGCGCAGCTTCGCTCGATCGTTATTACGACCTGAGGCGCGGACCTGGTGTGCCCATCGGCGAGCTTCCCTCCGGACCGCGCGATCGCAAATGGCTCGCTCCCATCAAGGAGAAGCTCGAAGCCAGCGAAGGCGGAGAGCGCGTCGCGCTCGATCTCCAAGGTGTTCACTGCAGCGCGTGCGTCTGGCTCATCGAAACGGTCTTCTCGCGCTACGAAGGAGGCCACCTCGAGATCAATCCGACCCTCGGCCGCGCCGAGCTCTTCATCCCGTCGGATTTCGAGATCGATCGCTTCGTCGATGAGGTCGAGGCCTTCGGTTACCGCGTGAGCGCTGCGAGCGATAAAGCCGAATCGCCCGAATCCGATAAACTCCTCCTTCGTGCCGGGATCTGCCTGGCGCTCGCCGGCAATGGGATGATGGCGTCGGTCGCCATCTACGTCGGCCTCGACGAAGGAATCGTCTATCAATGGGCTCGAGAGATCGCCTTCGTCTGCGCGATGCTCGCCGTGATCATCGGCGCCCCCGTCTTCGTGCGCTCCGCGTGGCAGGGCATTCGGCGCGGCATCCTCCACCTCGACCTTCCCATCGCTCTCGGCATGGGCCTCGCCTTCGTCGGATCCGCGTGGTCGTATTTTGTGGAGGGCGGCGCCAACTATGTCGACACGCTCACGGTTTTCGTCGCGCTCATGCTCCTTGGGCGCTGGCTTCAGACGCGAGTCCTCGAAAGAAATAAGCGCCAGCTCCTCGCGGATCAGGGCCTCGATGGGCTTCTCACGCGGCGCATCGAGGGGGATCGCGCGGAGCTCGTTCCCGCGACCTCGGTGGAGCCTGGCGATCCCCTGCTGATCTCCCCCGGCGATCTTGTCCCGGTCGAATCGACGCTCATCGGATCTTCGGCGAGCTTCTCTTTCGATTGGATCGATGGCGAGAGCCGGCCGCGTACGATTGAAGCTGGCGGGAAAGTCCCCTCCGGCGCCCTCCTCGTGAGTAACGAAGCCGTCCGCATCGAAGCCACCGAGTCGATCGAGAGCTCCATGGTCTTCTCGCTCCTTTCAGGAAAGCGCGAGCGGGAAGAGAACGAGCGCGCACTGGCCGGCCTCCCTCAGAACATCGGCGGCTATTACGTCATCTTCGTGCTCTTCGCTTCGGTCGCCTCGGCGCTCATCGTTCATCTCATCCATGGCGATCTGATCCTCACGCTCGAGAGCGCGACCGCCGCGCTCGTGGTGACCTGCCCGTGCGCATTCGGCATCGCGGTCCCGCTCGCCTACGAGGTCGTGCAGACGCAGCTCCGCCGCGCCGGCGTCTTCGTCCGTCGGCCCTCGCTCTTCGATCGCCTCGGTAATGTAGAAAAAATCGTTTTCGATAAGACAGGCACGCTCACCACGGGCCTTCTCGAACTCGCCGATCCCGCCACCCTCGACAGCCTCAGTGAAAGCGAGCGCTCCATCCTCTACAACCTCGCCGCGCGATCGAACCATCCGAAGAGCCGGGCGATCGCCACGGCGCTCGAGGATCGCGGCGAGAGCGGACTCGACACCTCCCTCCGCGCACGCGAGATCCAAGGCAAAGGGCTCGAACTCGAGATCGACGGCGCCGTCTACCGTCTCGGTGAGGCAAGCTTCGCGCTCGGCGAAAGCAGAGGTGCGCGCGAGCTCGCCGACGACGGGAACGATCTCGTCTTCAGCCGCGACCAAAGCCTCGTCGGGGCCTTCGCGACGGCCGAGTCCATCCGTCCCGAGGCGCGTGAAGAGCTCAAGCGACTCGAACGCGACGGCAAGGAGCTCTTCATCTTGAGCGGGGACCATCGCGCACGCTGCCTCGACATCGCCGAAGAGCTCGGCATCGACGCGTCGCGCGTCTTTGGCGATCACAAACCCGAAGACAAGGCCCGATTCATCGAAGCGCACGATCCCGAGATCACCATGATGATCGGCGATGGGCTGAATGATGCGCGCGCCCTCCAGACCGCGCTCTGCTCGGGCACGCCTTCAATCGATCGTCCGTTCACCGCCTCGCGCTGCGATTTCTATTTCATCTCGCCTGGGCTCGAACCCATTGGGCGACTTTTTTCGCGCGCTAAGAGGCTCGCGAAGACCGTACGGACCGACCTCGCGATCGCGATTGTCTACAACGCATTCGCCGTCAGCCTTTGCGCCGCAGGACTTATGCGCCCTTGGCTCGCGGCGATCCTCATGCCCTCCAGCTCGATCGGAACGATCGCCTACACCCTCATCTCACTCCGCGAAAGGAGGTCGCCATGGAGGTCATGATCTTCCTCCTCTTCATCGGCTTCTTCTTCGTCAGCTCGTTCATCTGGCTCTTCTTCTGGACCATGCGGAAGGGCTCGCTTCAACACGCCGATAGGCTCGCTCTGCTGCCCCTATCGCAAGACGACACGATTTCTCGATCCACCGGATCGGAAGACCAAAAAGGGAAATCTTAGAAATGGAAACAACGCGGATCCAGTACAACGACGGGATCGTCAGAAAGTTTATGATGGCGTCCGTCGCGTTCGGCATCGTGGGGATGCTGGCGGGTGCAATCATCGCGCTTCAGCTCGCGTGGCCGAACGCCAACATTGCTCCCTATCTGACCTTCGGTCGCCTGCGTCCCGTCCATACGAACGCGGTCATCTTCGCGTTCGTCGGGAATATGGCGTTCGCGGGGATCTATTACTCGACGCAGCGTCTCGTAAAGGCGAGGCTGGCGAGTGATCTCCTCTCGAATATCCACTTCTGGGGCTGGCAGCTGATCATCGTCGCGGCGGCCATCTCGCTCCCACTCGGATACACCCAGTCAAAAGAATACGCCGAGCTCGAGTGGCCGATCGATATCGCGATCGCCGTCATCTGGGTCGTCTTCGCGGTGAACTTCTTTTGGACGCTGAAGAATCGTCGAGAGAAGCACCTCTACGTTGCGATCTGGTTCTATATCGCGACGATTTTGGCGGTGGCGATGCTTCATATCGTCAACGCGCTCGCCCTCCCCGTCTCGCTCGGAAAGAGCTATTCGGTCTTCGCTGGTGTTCAGGACGCCCTCGTCCAATGGTGGTACGGCCACAACGCCGTCGCCTTCGTCCTCACGACGCCGATTCTCGGCATCATGTACTACTACGTGCCGAAAGCAGCCGAGCGTCCCGTCTTCTCTTACCGGCTCTCGATCATCCACTTCTGGAGCTTGGTCTTCATCTACATCTGGGCAGGGCCGCACCACCTTCTTTACACCGCCCTGCCGGACTGGGCGCAGACGCTCGGCATGATCTTCAGCTTGATGCTCTGGGCGCCGAGCTGGGGCGGCATGATCAACGGTCTTCTCACGCTCCGCGGTGCTTGGGATAAGCTTCGCTCCGATCCGGTCCTCAAGTTCTTCGCGGTCGGCATCACATTCTACGGGATGGCGACGTTTGAGGGGCCGCTTCTTTCCATCAAGAGCGTGAGCGGCCTTGCGCACTATACCGACTGGATTGTCGCGCACGTGCACGGCGGCGCCCTCGGCTGGAACGGCATGATGGCCGCCGGTATGTTCTACTGGCTCATCCCCCGACTTTACGGCGTGCCGCTCAAGTCGCGCGCGATGGCGAACTTCCACTTCTGGATCGGGACGCTCGGGATCCTGCTCTACGTCGGCGCGCTTTGGACGGCTGGCATCACGCAGGGCCTCATGTGGCGCGCTGAGAACGAGGACGGTGGTCTCCTTTACGCCTCGTTCGTTGAGACGCTCGTCGCCATTCTCCCGATGTATTGGATGCGCCTCATCGGTGGCTCGCTCTACCTCTTCGGCTTCGTCCTCCTCGCCTGGAACCTCATCGCGACGGCGCGCTCCGGCAAGCCGACCGATGGCGAGATCGAGGTACCCGTTCTCCCCGAAGCCGAGACAACCGAGAAGGATCGCGCCGGAATGCGTCTTCTCCTCGCCCCCCAGGTCTGGACAGCGCTCATCGGCATCGGCCTCATCGCCACTGGCTTCTTCTTCGAAGCCATCCAGAGCCTCATCCTCATCATCGCAGGCAGCCTCCTCCTTCTCGTCGGCTTCCTCATCCTCCTCATCGCGCGTGAGGAAGGAAAGCCCACGTTCCACGCGAAGCTCGAAGGAAAGGCTGCACCCTTCACAATCCTCACCTTCATCGCCGTTCTCATCGGTGGTGTGGTGCAGATCCTCCCCACGGTCATCGCCTCGCCCGAGGCCGTCGCTTCGGCCACGAACACGCCCTACACGCCGCTTGAGCTGGAGGGGCGTGACGTCTACGTGAAGGAAGGATGCTACACCTGCCACTCGCAGATGATCCGGCCTTTCGTCTGGGAGACGGCGCGCTACGGTGCAGTTTCAACGCCGGATGACTCGATCTTCGACCGCCCCTTCCAATGGGGTTCACGCCGAATCGGTCCGGACCTTCAACGCGTCGGCGGTCGTTATAACGACGTCTGGCATTACCAACACATGCTCGATCCGCGCGAGATCACGCCCGGCTCGACGATGCCCTCCTACCCCCACCTCGCGAAGCATCGCGTGAACTTCGATCGCACCGAGTCGAAGCTCCGCACGATGCGCACCCTCGGCGTTCCGTACACGCCCGAGGAAATCGCCAGCGCGCAAGAGAGCGCGATGCGTGATGCCAAGCGCATCGCTCGGGGCCTCGAGGAGTCCATCGGCATTCGCATCTGCGAGATGGGTTCGCCGAGCGACGATTGTGATCTTCGCGAGGACTCGGAGCTCGTCGCACTCATCGCCTACCTCCAGCGTATCGGGAAGCACCGCTCGCCGTGGCTCGAGGAAGCAAGCGCGGGTGAGACGGGTGCCGCACCGGCTGCGGTCGAAGGCGAAGACGCCGAGACGTCAGCCGATGCAGCAGACGCCGCTGAAGCCGGCGCGGAAGGCGACGAGGCTCCGGGCGCTGCCGAGGCGGCGGAGTCGAACGAAGCCGCTGAGCCCGCGAAAGCGGACGACGCTGGCGAGAGCGAAGGCGCTCAGGAAGGAGAAGAGAACTGATGGTCCGCATGGCTGAAAACTTCTTCGCGTTGAGCCCCCTGCTCTCGCTCCCTCTCATCACCATGCTCCTCTTTGGAGCCGTCTTCATCGCTGTCTCAGTCCGCGCCCTCCGCGCTCCTAAGACCGAGATGGCCGCACTTAGCAAGCTCCCGCTTGAGGAGGCCGACAATGAGTGAGATCACAGAAGAGAAGAAGGCCAAGATCGTCCACGTCTACGACGGGATCGAAGAGGAGGACAACGACCTTCCGCGCTGGTGGCTCTTCACCCTTTATGGCGCGATCGTCTTTGCCTTCTTCTACTGGCTCACCTTCCACACCTTCGAGATCGCGGATCTGCCCATGGCCGCCTACAATAAAGAGGTCGCCGCGCGCGCTGCGCAGGGTGGGGAGATCACGGAAGAGCTTCTCGAGGCGATGGCCCTCCTCGACGATGAGGTCCGCGCGGGCGAGGGGATCTACAATACCCATTGCGTCGTCTGTCACGGCGCGCAGGGGGAAGGCTCGATCGGGCCAAACTTGACCGACAACTATTGGATCCATGGCGGCGATGCGCTCTCGATCTTCGAGACCATCCGCGACGGCGTGCCCTCCGCGGGTATGCCGAACTGGGGTGCGCCGCTCGGCACGACCTCCGTGCGTCAGGTCACGTCGTTCGTGCTGACGATGCGCGGCAAGGAAGTGCCCGGCAAGGAGCCGCAGGGCGAACTGTATCAGCCCTAACGCAACCGAGAACTACCTGAAAAAGGATTGGAGACCGCGATGGCGAGGCATCTACCTGTAATCGACGCACCGAGCAGCTCACTTCATCGTGACGGCCGCCGGAATCACGTCCACCCAGCGGACGTGAGCGGCCGGTTCACCCGCATCCGCACTGTCGTCTTTGCCATCCTCATCGCGGTCTATCTCATCACGCCATTCATCCACGTCGGGGGAAAGCCCATCATTTTCCTCGACGTGGTGAACCGGCGCTTCCACCTCTTTGGGAATTCGTTCAACTCGAACGACTTCTGGCTCGTTTTCTTCCTTCTTACGGGCATCGGCTTTTCGCTCATCGTCATCACCTCGCTCTTTGGCCGGGTTTGGTGCGGTTACGCGTGTCCGCAGACCGTCTTTATGGAAGGCGTCTTTCGTCGCATCGAGAGGCTCATCGAAGGCAACCGAAACGAGCGTCTTCGCCGAAATGCCGGCCCGTGGAACTTCGATCGGATCTGGCGAAAGCTTACAAAGAACGGGCTCTTCCTCATCATCAGCTTCGCCCTTACCCACATCTTTCTCTCGTACTTCGTTTCGATCCCCTCGCTCATCCAGATGATGACGAGCTCGCCGTCGGAGCACCCCGCGGCCTTCGCCTTCGTGATGACCTTCACTGGGGTGACGTTCTTCAACTTCGCTTGGTTCCGCGAGCAGGTTTGTCTGATCGTCTGCCCGTACGGCCGGATGCAGTCGGCGATGACGGATCGAAATACGTTCAACGTCACCTACGATTATCACCGGGGCGAGCCGCGCGGAAAACCCTCCGATAAGAACGCGGGCGATTGCGTCGATTGCCGACGCTGCGTCTATGTTTGCCCGACCGGCATCGACATTCGGAACGGCCTCCAACTCGACTGCATCGGTTGCGCCTCATGCATCGACGCCTGCGACGATGTGATGACGCGCCTTGGCCGCGAGACGGGCCTTATTCGTTACGACTCTCCGAATGGCTTGGCTGGAAAGCCTGCGCGCTTTCTGCGACCTCGGGTCTACGCGTATATGGCCTTCGGCGCGCTCGGACTCGTCGTGGCGAGCTTTGCATTCAGCTCGCGCGTCCCCTTTGAAGCGCACCTTTTGCGCACTGCGGGAGCCGTCTTTGTCGCGACCGAGCAGGAAGTGCAGAACCCGGTCCGCTTCCATATCGTCAACAAGCGCGACCACGAAGTCATCGTGAAGGTCGAAAACCAGTCCGATCCCGAACTCCAGGTGCCGCCCCACCTTGAAGAAATCACATTAAAGCCGTTTGAAGCGCGCTATGTGCCCGCGCTCCTCTCGGTGAATCGCGAGGAGATGCGACCCGGAATTCGCGCGCGTTTCGTGCTTTCTCTCGAGCAGGATCAGATCTTGCTAGAGCTACCGATATTGGGACCCATTGGACAGAGGGATTAATGGAGTCAGTAGCTCAACGCTCAATCGCCCCCGCCCGGACGGCAAAAGAACATCTCCCGAAACGCGAGGGACGCATCCTCGTCGTCGACGACGAAGCGAACGCGCGCGAGGCGCTCGCCGAGCTCCTCCGTGAGGAAGGCTACGAAGTCGAAACGGCGTCCGACGGTCGAAAGGCGCTGATGCTCCTCGAGCGCTTTGATGCTGACGTCGTCCTCACCGATCTTAAGATGCCCGAGATTGATGGGCTCGAACTCATCAATCGGGCCCGCGAGATCCATCCGAACCTCACCTTTGTCGTCATGACGGCTTTTGGCTCGATTGACACCGCGGTTGAGGCCATCAAACGCGGAGCAGAGAACTACCTCACCAAACCGCTGGACCTCTCGGCCGTCACGGCGCTGGTCGAGCGTGCGCTTGAAAAAAGCCTCCTTGTTCGCGAAGCCGCGCGCCTTCGCGAACAGGTGGGAAGTCGCCTCTCGGTGCCCGGAATCATTGGCGATCACCCCTCGATGCAGCGCGTGCTTAAAACCGTCGAACAGGTCGCCAATAGCCGCGCAACGGTTCTCGTCTCGGGCGAGACGGGCACGGGAAAAGAGCTGATCGCCGCAGCGATCCATCACCTCTCAAACCGTCGCGACAAGCCGTTTGTCCGTCTGAACTGCGCCGCACTCGCCGAATCACTCCTCGAGTCCGAGCTCTTTGGGCATGAACGGGGGGCGTTCACCGGAGCGCAGATGCGGCGCGAAGGTCGCTTTAAACAAGCCGACGGCGGCACGCTTTTTCTCGATGAGATCAGCGAGATCCCCCTCTCGACGCAGGTGAAGCTCTTGCGCTTCCTCCAAGAGCGCGCCTTTGAGCGCGTCGGGGGCAATGAAACGCTCAGCGTCGACGTCCGCGTAATCGCCGCGACCAATCGCGATCTTAAAAAAGCGATGGAAGCCAAGGCCTTCCGCGAAGATCTCTATTATCGCCTCGACGTCGTGCGCATCGATCTTCCTCCTCTCCGCGCGCGTCCGAGCGATATCCCCATGCTCGCCCACCATTTCCTCCGGAAATATGCGCGGGAAAATGGGCGCGAGATCGTCGGCTTCACCGACGAGGCCATCCGCGCGCTCCTTAGCTATAGCTGGCCAGGGAATGTGCGTGAGCTCGAGAACGCCATTGAGCGCGCGGTCGTCTTATCGAATGAGGAGCGCCTCGGCGTCGAGGCCTTCGAGCGTACAAATAGCCTCGCGCACGCCGGCGATCTCAGCGCCCTCATTCCAGGGATCTCACTCAAAGAGATCGAGCGCATCGCGATCGAGAAGACGCTCGCCGCGACCAATGGCTCTCGGGCAAAGACGGCCGAGATCCTCGGGATCAGCCGTAGGACGCTCCAATATCGACTGAAGGAGTGGCGCGAGGCCGAAGGCAAGGCGGTGGACGACGACGAGCGATAGCGGCGAGCGGTCGCG
>JAAZAH010000003.1 GCA_012514415.1 Sandaracinaceae bacterium | reverse complement strand
TTTGAGCGCCTCGGCCAAATCCCGCACCTCAACAATCTCCGGCTCGCGACCCGCGCTCCCGTCACCATCCCCTCGCGCATCACCGTCGAGCTCGCACGGGCGCTCAAAAAGACCCACCCATCGATCTGGGTGATGACGCATTTCAATCACCCGCGTGAGATCACACCCGAGTCCACCCGCGCCTGCGCCATCCTCGCCGATCACGGCTTCCCCATCATGAACCAAAGCGTCCTATTGCGCGGCGTCAACGACGATGCCGAGACGCTCACCGCGCTCTTCCGCGGTCTCGTTCGGATCCGCGTCCGGCCGTATTATTTGCTGCAAATGGACCCAGTTCGTGGTACGGGGCATTTGCGAACGCCCCTCGCACGGGGCATGGATGTCTTTACCCGGCTCCAAGGTCGGCTGAGCGGCATCGCGCTGCCTAAGCTGATCGTGGATACCCCCGGTGGCCGGGGCAAGGTCGTCGTAGGGCCGGACGTCATCGTTGGCAAGGGTGATGGACGGACAACCCTTCGGACCTTCCGGGGAGAGTTGGTAGATTATATCGACCCACCGCTGGGCGGGTGAGGCCGATGCCTGAGACCGGATCGCAACCATCCGAATAAAAAGCCCAGAGACGAGGATGCAAAAATGCAAAGAGCGCTGACGCTCTACCAGACGAATATCGGAAAGAAGGCCGTGTTGGCACTGACCGGTTTCGTGCTGGTGGGATTTGTAACAGGTCATATGCTCGGGAATATGAACGCCTATCTCGGTGAGGAGGCGCTCAATGGCTATGCGGAGACGCTACGCTCCGTTCCGGCCCTTCTATGGACGGCGCGGATCGCACTCCTCATCGCCTTCCCGCTTCATATCTACACGGCCATCTCGCTCGTCCGAGCGAACCGCGCAGCGCGGCCTCAGCGTTACGCGAAAAAGGAAGAGCTCGTAACGTCGGTCGCCGCGAAGTGGATGCCCTATACAGGCCTCCTTCTCCTCGCCTTCCTTCTCTTCCACCTCGCGCACCTCACCTTCGGCTGGCTCCCGAACTTCGACCCAACCAACGTCTACGCGAATTTCGTGAGCGGCTTCCAGAACCCCGTGTACAGCGCGTTCTACATCGTGGGGAACCTCGCCCTTGGCTTCCACCTCTTCCACGGCGTGTGGTCGATGTTCCAGAGCCTCGGCGCAAGCCACCCCAAATACGATGGCTACCGCGTTGATCTTGCCATCTTCCTCTCCGCCATCATTACGATTGGCAACATCAGCTTCCCGATCGCCGTCTTGGCCGGCGTCATCCAATGAGCGAGGGAAACCTTATGGAACTCCGATCCAATGCACCGACCGGCCCCATCGAAGAGCGATGGACCAAACATAAAGCGGCGAGCAACCTCGTCGCCCCCGCCAACCGCCGCCGCTACAACGTGATCGTCGTCGGTTCGGGCCTCGCTGGCGGAGCCGCCGCCGCGACGCTCGGCGAGCTTGGCTACAACGTCAAGTGCTTCTGCTACCAAGACAGCCCCCGCCGCGCCCACTCCATCGCGGCGCAGGGCGGAATTAACGCCGCGAAAAACTACCAGAACGACGGTGATAGCGTCTTCCGGCTCTTTTACGATACGGTGAAGGGCGGCGACTTTCGCGCCCGCGAGTCGAATGTTTACCGGCTCGCCGAGCTTTCGCTCAACATCATCGATCAGGCCGTCGCTCAGGGCGTCCCCTTCGCCCGTGAATACGGCGGGGGACTCGCGAACCGTTCCTTCGGTGGCGCGCAGGTGAGCCGCACCTTCTACGCACGCGGACAGACGGGGCAGCAACTTCTCCTTGGCGCGTATTCGGCGCTCTCGCGGCAGATCGAAGCCGGAACCGTTGAGATGTTCCCGCGTCACGAGATGCTCGATCTCATCGTGGTGGACGGCGAGGCGCGCGGCATCGTCACGCGCAATCTTGTCAATGGTAAGATCGAGGCGCATACGGCCCATGTCGTCGTCCTCGCAACCGGCGGCTACGGAAACGTTTTTTATCTCTCGACCAACGCCAAGGGCTCCAACGCGACCGCCATCTGGCGGGCCCACCGCAAGGGAGCGCCCTTCGCCAACCCCTGCTTCACTCAGATCCACCCGACCTGCATCCCGCAGAGCGGCGCCTATCAATCGAAGCTTACGCTCATGAGCGAATCGCTCCGAAACGATGGACGCGTTTGGGTCCCGCGGAAGAAGGAAGACTGCGATAAGGATCCGCGCTCGATCCCCGAGGCCGATCGTTATTATTATCTCGAGGAGCGCTATCCCGCCTTTGGTAACCTTGTGCCTCGCGACGTCGCGAGCCGTAACGCCATGTACGTCTGCAACGACGGCCTCGGCGTCGGCCCGATGGTCGACGGTCAGCGTCGCGGCGTTTACCTCGACTTCGCCGACGCGATCAAGCGCCTCGGTGAACAAACCGTCCGTGAGCGTTACGGAAACCTCTTCGAGATGTACGAACGCATTACGGGCGAAAGTCCGTACGAGACGCCGATGCGGATCTATCCGGCCATCCACTATACGATGGGTGGGCTCTGGGTCGACTATAACTTGATGAGCACGATCGACGGACTCTTCGTCGGCGGCGAGGCCAACTTCTCTGATCACGGCGCAAACCGCCTCGGAGCCTCGGCGCTGATGCAGGGTCTCGCCGATGGCTATTTCATCCTTCCCTTCACCATCGGGAACTACCTCGGCACCAAGCGTAACTTCAAGGAGATCGGTGACGATCATCCCGCCGTCAAGGACGCGCTGAACGAGGTCACCGATCGCATCAAGGGCCTGATGAACGCCCCCGATCCCAAGCACGCGCCCGAGTACTACCACCGTAAGCTCGGCGCGATCATGTGGGATAAATGTGGGATGGCGCGCAATAAGGCGGGCCTCGAGGAAGCCATCGAGGAGATCCCCAAGCTCTACGAAGAGTTCAAGCGCCACGTCAAGATCAGCGGCTCGGGCGAGAGCTTCAACCAATGCCTCGAGCGGGCCGGACGGACGGCGGACTTCTTCGAGCTCGGTCTCCTGATGTGCAAGGACGCGCTCGCCCGCGAGGAGAGTTGCGGTGGACACTTCCGCGAAGAGCACCAAGAGGAAGGCGAGGCCGCGCGCGACGACGAGAACTTCTCTTATGTCGCAGCGTGGGCCTGGAACGGCGAAAGCGGCAGCCAGAAGCTCATCAAAGAGCCCCTCTCCTTCGAATACGTCAAGCCCTCCAAGCGCAGCTATAAGTGATGAGGTCCGAGAGCCATGAGTGATAAGACTTTCAAGATGACGCTGCACGTCTGGCGCCAGAGCGGCCCCAACGATGCCGGCAAATTTGAGCGCTACGAGTGCCCCGAGGTGAACCCTCATATGTCCTTCCTCGAGCTCCTCGACGATCTGAACGAGCGGCTCATCGCGGACGGACAAGAGGGCATCGCCTTCGATCACGACTGCCGTGAAGGCATTTGCGGTGCCTGCGGTGTGGTGATCAACGGCGTACCGCACGGCCCTCAGCGACGCACCACGACCTGTCAGCTTCACATGCGGCAGTTCATCAACGGCCCCCACGAGGTCTGGGTCGAGCCCTTCCGCGCTTCGGCCTTCCCCATCATCAAGGATTTGACGGTCGATCGCGGCGCCTTCGATCGCATCATCCAAGCGGGTGGCTACGTCTCCGTGCGGACGGGTTCGGCTGCCGAAGCCAATGAGATCCCGGTCCCGAAGAAGATCGCCGATCGCGCGATGGACGCCGCCGAGTGCATCGGCTGCGGCGCGTGCGTTGCGGCTTGTCCGAACGCCTCCGCGAGCCTCTTTACAGGCGCGAAGATCAGTCACCTCGGCCTCCTTCCGCAGGGGCAGCCCGAGCGAGAGGATCGCGCGCGTAAGATGGTCGCGCAGCACGATGCCGAGGGCTTCGGCGGATGCACCAACCACAACGAGTGCGAGGCGGCGTGCCCCAAGGGAATCAGCGTCGATTTCATCGCTCAAATGAATCGCGACTTCCTCAAGTCGATGCTCACCGCGAAGGACGACGTCCCGAACCGGAAATAAGCCTCAGCGTTATCCTGAATGAGAGCGCCCTCGCCTCGGGGGCGTTCTCGTTTAAGGTCATCCCCAGCGTGCATGCGCCGAGTCCAAAGAGCCCCGCGCGCATCACCGAAGGATGCGCTAGGATGGCGGGCGGATGAGTGTACGATTTGAGAAACCTTCGCGGCTCGTGCCCGGCGATGTGATCCGCGTTGTCGCTCCTTCGAGTCCATTCGATGTGGAGGAGTTTGAGCGCGGCCTCGAAGTTCTCAGCGGACGCTATGAGCTCCGCTACGAGCCCTCCATCGCGGAGCGCTCAGGCTACCTCGCCGGGGATGACCGACGGCGAAGCGAGGAATTGCTCACAGCCCTATGCGATCCAGAGGCTAAGGCCATTCTTTCGGCGCGCGGCGGCTATGGCTCCATGCGAATCCTCCGCGCCCTGCCTCATTCGCTGCTTCGGAACCATCCCAAGCTCTTCATCGGCTGTAGCGATCTCACCGCGCTCCACGCGCGCTTTCACCGCGCCGGACTGATGAGCATCCACGGGCCAATGCTCGCGCGGATTGGCGCACTTGGGATGGATCACGCCGCGCCGCTCATCGACATGATGGAAGGGAGAGCAAATGGGCGAAGACTCTTTGCCAAAGCTTCGCGCGGGGGCGATGCAGAGGGTCGACTCTTTGGCGGAAATCTCACGCTCATCGCGGCGCTCCTTGGGACGAATGAGCTTCCCGATCTTCGCGGGACCATCCTCGCCGTTGAGGAAGTGAATGAGCGCCCTTATCGCGTCGACCGCCTCTTGACGCAGCTCTCGCTCGCCGGCGTCTTCGACGAGATCCAAGCGCTCGTCTTTGGCGATTTCTTGGGCGGGGAGCCTGGAGCTGATGGGACGACGATGGCGGACGTTCTGGAAGAGTTCCTGGACCGGCATCCGCGCCTCCCTTGCCTCAGTGGGCTGCCGTTCGGTCATGGTGAGCGAAACGAACCTCTTCCGCTTGGAGCGCGCGTTCGAATTGAGGGGCGTGCACTCGAGTTCCTCGAGGAAGTGGTGAATTGAGCATCCCGAAGGCTTGCTTGTCCGCCCGCGCCACCCACAAAATGGAACGAGCCACGCGACGCGAAGAAGCACCTCGCCTTCGCAGCCATGATT
>JAAZAH010000165.1 GCA_012514415.1 Sandaracinaceae bacterium | reverse complement strand
TGGCTTACAAGATAGAAGAGGACGATGGAGCCGGTCGTCGCTGCGAAAAGCGGCGCGTCGAGGAGGAGAAGCTCGGGGCGATCCAGCTTCAGGCGCATCAGCATATTGGGGAGCTGAAGGATGGCGAGGAGGACCAAGAAGAGATAGGCGAAATTGTTGGTGAGGTGGAAGATGCACTCGATCTTAATCTTGAGCGGGATGTCCGCCTTGATGACGGTCCAGAGGAGCTTCCGCGTGGTCTGCGCCGAACCCTTCGCCCAGCGATATTGTTGGCTCTTAAACGAGTTCATCTCGCAGGGGACCTCGGCGGGTGCGACCGCCTGCGGGACGTAGACGAATTTCCATCCGCGAAGCTGTGCGCGGAAGCTGAGGTCCATATCCTCGGTGACCGTATCGTGCTGCCAGCCGCCGGCGTCGGTGATCGCCGAGCGGCGCCAGATCCCCGCCGTGCCGTTGAAGTTGAAGAAGCGTCCGGAGCGGTTCCGCGCGATATGCTCAATGATGAAATGCCCGTCGAGCATCATCGATTGGCATTGCGTCAGTAGCGAATAGTTGCGGTTTAGATGCGTCCAGCGGGCCTGGACCATGCCGACCTCGGGATCGGTGAAATGATGGATCAGGCTCTTCAGGATGTCGGGGTTCGGTACGAAATCCGCGTCGAAGACCATGAGGAACTCGCCTTTGGCGACCTTGGTGGCCTCTTCGAGTGCGCCCGCCTTATAGCCCGTGCGGTCTTCGCGATGGATGTAGACGGCGTCAAAGCCGCGCTCGCGGAGCTCTTCGGTCTTTTTCCGAGCGATCTCTTGAGTTTCGTCCGTGCTGTCGTCGAGGACCTGAATCTCGAAACGATCGATCGGGTAGTCGATCTTCGCCACACTATCGAGCAGGCGGTCGACGACGTATTTTTCGTTGAAGATCGGGAGCTGGATCGTCACGAACGGCAGCTCCTCGAATTCGGCCGGGGCCTTCGGCGTGTTCCGATGGTGCCGAAAATAGAGAAAGAGCAGCTGGGCCCGATGAAAACCGTAAAGCGCCAAGATGGCGAGGATGATGAGGTACAACGCGATGATGATGATCTGCGCCACGCTCAGACTCCCTTCAAAACCGCAAGGAAAATGCGGGCTGGGACTTTGGGACACATCCAGCCATAGCGCGACGCATCAATTGTCACGCGAATGTAATTCTTTGTGATTTCACGGAGATGGAGGCGACGCGGCGTTCAACTCGCGGCCTTGAGCGCCCGGATTCGCGACCGCCTCGACCCGTTTCGAACAAAGTTTGCATAGGGTCCTTAAGGGAGAAATTTCGCCAAAATGGGGCGAATAACGAATATTTTTCGGTTAGAATCAAGTTTTGGCTTGAAAATGCGCAGCGGGGGGGCCATTAAAGCCACCTTGCTAAAAGAAACCGTTTGAGGACCATATGGCTAGAATAGAGCATGACCTCATCGGCGATCGCGAGATCCCGAAGGAGGCTTATTGGGGCGTACACAGCCTGCGCGCCGTTGAAAACTTCCCCATCTCCGGCCGCAACATCGGCAGCTGCAGCGAGCTCGTCGCTGCCCTCGCCGCCATCAAGGAGGCCACTGCCAAGGCCAACGCCGACCTCGGACTCCTCGATGCCGAGCTTGCCGACGCCATCGCCAAAGCGTGCGCGGAAATCCGCGAAGGCGCGCTCCACGATCATTTCATCGTCGATTTCATCCAAGGCGGGGCCGGCACTTCGGCCAACATGAACGCTAACGAGGTCATCGCGAATCGCGCCCTCGAGCTGCTCGGCCGGGAGCGCGGTGATTATCAACGTCTGCACCCGAACGAACACGTGAACATGGGGCAGAGCACGAACGATGTGTATCCGAGCGCGCTCAAGATCGCCCTCATCGTGGCGATCCGCCGTCTCGTCGACGGTCCGATGGCCAAGCTCGAAGAGAGCCTTCGCGCCAAGGCCGCCGAGTTCCGCGACATCGTGAAGATGGGCCGGACGCAGCTTCAGGACGCGGTCCCGATGACGCTCGGCCAGGAATTTACGGCGTTCGCCAACCTCATCGCGGCCGATCGCGAGGCTCTCCGTGCCCTCGAGCCCGAGCTTGCCGAGCTGAACCTCGGCGGCACGGCCATCGGTACGGGGATCACCGCCCATCCGCGCCTTGGTGAGGTCTCGGTGGCGCATCTTTGCGAGATCACGGGGCTTCCGCTCGGTCTTGCATCCGATCGCATCGCCGCCACCTCCGATATGGGGCCCTTCGTCTCGCTTTCTTCGGCACTCAAGCGTCATGCCGTGCGCCTCTCGAAGATCGCCAACGATCTCCGGCTCCTTTCGAGCGGGCCGCGCGCCGGCTTCGGAGACTTCCAGCTTCCGGCGCGCCAGGCGGGCTCGTCGATCATGCCGGGGAAGGTGAACCCGGTCATCCCCGAGGTGGTGAACCAGGTCTGCTTTGAGGTGATCGGCGCCGACACCACTGTGACGCTCGCGGCCGAGGGGGGACAGCTCCAGCTGAACGC